>JANXRR010000417.1 GCA_025356795.1 Bacteroidia bacterium | reverse complement strand
GCCGCAAGGTTCCACCGTGGGTTCGTATTATGCGGGTGCTATAATCGTTTTTCTTTTTGTTGTGGGAATTTTATTTGCAGACAGAAAATATATTTGGTGGCTTGTGCCACTAAGTGCATTTAGCCTGATGTTAAGCTGGGGTGACGCATTCGCACCATTCAATTATTTTATGCACGATTATCTGCCTGGCTACAACAAGTTCAGATCAGTAAGTTTTGCTTTGGTTATAATTCTTCTTGCCATGCCTTTGCTTGGCATGATGGGTTTAGAAAGATTTCTCACAATCGGCAACAATCAAAAGGCAAAGAAAAAATTGTTGATTGCCTTTGCGGCCACCGGTGGGGTTTGCTTGGCTATTATTCTTTTTTCAAGCTTTGGAAATTTTATCAATACTGACGAAGCTCAGCTTCCTGTCTGGTTTACTAAAGCCTTGCAGTATGATAGAAAAGGTTTATTAGTAGATGATGCAATTCGATCAGGAGCTTTTATACTTTCAATATTCATCCTATTGTACTTTAATGTAGCTAAGAAAATTTCTGAGTTTGCCTTCTATGCCTTCCTGATTTTTTTTATTACCCTGGATCTTGCCATTGTAGACAAACGCTATTTCACGAAAGATAATTATCAAAGGAAGAAAGGGAAAGTAACATTTGAAGCCACCCCAGCAGACCAACAAATCTTGGGCGATAAGAGTTATTATCGAGTCTACAATTTACAAGGAGCTTTTAAAGAAGCACGCACTTCTTATTTCCATAATTCGATTGGTGGGTATCATGGGGTGAAGATGAGGCGTTATCAAGATTTGTATGATTCTGTTATTAGTAAAGATACACGCCAACTAGTGAGCGATGCACAAAATCGTAAGTTAGACTTTTCCACCTACAGCTCAATTAATATGCTAAATGCAAAATACATTGTTTATGGTCCAGATGCGGGCAACGTTATTCCCAATCCCCATGCAAATGGAGCAGCTTGGTTTGTTAAATCAGTACAACCTGTTAACTCACCAACGGAAGAACTTACTCTTGTGGGCAAAATTGATACTAAAATGATTGCAATAATTGATCAATCTAAATTTAAAATACCTGAAATTAAATTTGATGAGTATTCCCAGATTCAAGGAAGAAATGATCTGAGTGATCCATCTCACTTGAAATATGAATCCACATCAAGCACAAATGGCTTGGCTGTATTCTCTGAAATCTATTATCCTAAGGGATGGATTGCCACTATTGATGGCAAAGAAGTTCCCATCATACGGGCTGATTATGTGCTTCGTGCCTTAGAAATTTCCGAAGGCAAACATACCATCGAATTTAAGTTTAAGCCAAAGCCTTACGCTACAGGTAATAAAATTACGATGGCCTCTTCTTGGCTTTTGCTGATATTTGTTATTGGCGGGTTGGGCTTCACCATCAAGAAAGAACTGGCATGAGCTTGACCGATAAAGTTATTGATCGCTTCAAAGATTTGTTTCAAACACAGCCTACGGTTTTTATTGCTCCCGGAAGAATCAACTTAATTGGTGAGCACACCGATTATAATGGTGGCTTTGTAATGCCCGCGGCCATAGACAAACATTTTGTGTTTGCTGTTTCTCCTCGAACTGATTCGATATTTTCTGTTTATGCGCTCGATTTGGATGAACATGTTGAGTTTGAATCAAATAATTTAACACATGGCGATTCATGGGCAAATTTTTTAATGGGCGTGCTGGACGCCATCCTACAAAAGAATTTAAAAGTGGGAGGTTTGAACATTGTATTTGGAAGTTCCATTGTCATGGGCGGGGGCATGTCATCTTCGGCAGCGTTGTGCAGTGGCTTTGGTTTTGCCCTAAATGAACTTTATGATCTCAAGCTTACTGGGATGGAGCTGGCGAAAATTTCACAAAGCGCAGAGAAAAACTTCGCGGGAGCAAATGTGGGCATTATGGATCCATTCGCCAGCCTTCACGGCCAGAAAGATTCATTTATGCTGTTAGATTGTAGAAGCCTTGAATATGAATACTTGCCGTTCTATTCTGATGAGTATGAACTCGTGCTCATTGATACCAAAGTTAAACATTCACTAGCTTCATCTGAATACAACAAGAGACGGCAATCGTGTGAAGAAGGTGTGGCAAAAATTCAAGTACAACATTCAAGCGTGTTTACGTTGCGCGATGTATCAAAAGATTTATTGTTTGAATTCAAAGAGGATTTAGACGAAGATGTGTTCGATAAATGCAGCTATGTGATTGACGAGATAGAGCGCACTCGCCAAGCAGCAAACTTATTAAAAGCTGGAGATTTAAAAGCATTGGGTTCACTCATGTTTCAAACGCACTGGGGCCTGAGCAAGCAATATGACGTGAGCTGTGCAGAGTTGGATTTCTTGGTTTCGTTGGCCGGAAAAAATAAGGAAGCATTTATAGGCGCACGCATGATGGGTGGAGGTTTTGGAGGCTGCACTATCAATCTGATAAGGAAACAATCAACGATTGCGCTAACGGATGAAATAAAATCCAACTATTTTGCTACATTTAAAACCGAACCTAATTTTTATCCGGTGAAACTCGAAGAGGGTGTTCACTTAACCACAACCATAAATAACCTATGAATGAACTTCAACTCCCCGATTACTTAGTTTTCTTCACCTATTTTGTAATCGTATCGGCCTATGGATATTGGATTTATAATCGTAAAAAAAGTATTCAGGCCGATTCAAAAGACTTTTTCTTGGCCGAAGGTTCACTTACATGGTGGGCTATTGGAGCATCGTTGATTGCCTCCAATATTTCTGCTGAACAATTTGTTGGCATGTCGGGCAGCGGTTTTAAAATGGGTCTCGCCATTGCTACTTACGAGTGGATGGCCGCAGCTACGTTAATAGTGGTGGCAGTTTTCTTTCTGCCCATTTATCTCAAAAATAAAATTTATACTATGCCCCAGTTCTTGAGGCAGCGGTATAGCGAAAGCGTTAGCATGATCATGGCCATCTTCTGGCTTTCATTATACATCATCGTAAACCTTACTTCTATTCTTTTTCTAGGAGCGTTGGCCGTTAGTAGCATTTCAGGTATTAGTTTAACGGTATGTATGCTTTTTCTGGCAGGATTTGCCATCATCATTACCCTTGGCGGAATGAAGGTAATTGGCTACACCGATGTTATTCAAGTGTTCTTCTTAGTGCTGGGCGGGTTGGCAACCACCTATTTGGCACTCAACTTAGTGGCTGAGAAATTTGGAGAAGTAGGCGCGCTCAACGGTATGAATTTAATATTCTCAAATGCGGGTGACCACTTTAAAATGATATTTGATAAATCAAATTCCAACTATGTTGATTTGCCCGGTCTCACCGTATTGATTGGTGCCATGTGGGTGGTGAACTTAAACTATTGGGGATGTAACCAATACATTACCCAACGCGCCTTGGGGGCAGACTTACCAACGGCCCGCAGCGGCTTGCTCTTTGCTGCGTTCTTGAAACTATTAATGCCAGTAATAGTAGTGTTGCCAGGCATTGCTGCCTACGTATTGTATGGCCAAGGGCTTTTTCAAGATGAAATGCTCTCGGGTGGTGAGCTTAATCCCGACCGCGCCTACCCTGTGTTGTTGAACCTGCTTCCAACTGGGCTAAAAGGACTTTCGTTTGCAGCACTTACAGCTGCAGTAGTTGCATCGCTGGCAGGCAAAGCCAATAGCATTTCCACCATTTTTACATTGGATATTTATAAAAATTCTATCAACAAAACAGCCAACGAAAAAACATTGGTATGGATAGGGCGTGCTTCAGTTATTGGTGCCATGCTCATTGCCATTGTGGTAGCGCCAAACTTAGGTATTGATAAAAAAGGTGGCTTTCAGTTTATACAAGAATATACAGGCTTTGTTTCTCCCGGTATTTTTGCCATGTTCATATTAGGATTCTTTTGGAAACGCGCCACTGCACCTGCCGCCATGTTCGCCATTATTGGCGGCTTTGCCCTCTCGGTTATTTTTAAGGTACTGCCCAACTATGTAGACCTTTCTTTCCTAGCTTCGTCAGGCTTTGGCGTGTTGAACCCAACAAGCGGCTTGGTAGAAATCCCTTTCCTTGATAGGATGGGCTTTGTGTTCATTATTTGTGTGGCCTTTATGATCGTGATCAGCCTATTAACGCCTAAAGAAAACCATCCAAAGAATACCCTAGGTGTAGATGTTTCTATGTTCAAAACATCTCCGGGGTTTACATTAGGAGCAGTTATTGTCTTAATTGCAATTGCTATTCTCTACGGATACTTTTGGTAGTCCAGAAGATAGGTAAATTACTTAAACCTCTAAACAGCATCAAACCATCAATTGCTGTTTAGAGGTTTTTATTTTTATGGAACTACTATTACCGATTGAACATGCACAAGCTCAATGCTCCTTCAAGTAATGCTCCCTCAAAATATCTTCTGCAAAATCATTGGTAAGATCTCTCACTACAGTATGTACATGGTTTGCATTGTTTTGAATATTATCGTATTCAATCAATAACATCGGTCCTTGAATGCGGTAGTAATGGGGCAGTCCCCACTGAAAGCCACCAGCCCAAGCGAAGGAGAGGTTATCAATGCCTGCATTGGTTATTTTGTTCATTAAGGTTTTAGAAAACCCTACTTCATAGTTCTTTACAAACACATCTAACAATTGAAGGAAAGTTTTCTTTTGATTCTCGTTCAAGTCCTTGAAAAAAATACCTCTCGGTTCAAGGTTAGAAGCCTTGCGCAAATTACTTGTTAATATTTCTTTGGGAGCTTCATCTAAAAATACAGCAATCTTCATTTGCTCTTTTGTTAACGAGTTTATAAGAGCAAATGCTGTTTCAGATTCAATCTTTAACACTTGTTTTCCGTGTTGTTCATCAATGCCTACAATACCAGGATTTGTGCCGAAGAA
>JANXRR010000405.1 GCA_025356795.1 Bacteroidia bacterium | reverse complement strand
GAAAACGATAACTTATCAATACTTGCAGTCTGTTTTTTTGAAAAAATTGACTTACAGGCTCTAATTTATTTTTTAAAGCAGGGCGTTTATCCACAAAGTATTTTCCGTTCAATCGCCCAACTAGAAAGTAAAGCCAATCGCTTATAAAAGATCCTAAAAATCCAAAAAATATAGTGTTATGAATTTTAAATGGACCACTCCCCGAGAGCGATGAAGCCAGTAATAATGCAGTCTCTCCCTCAAAGAAGGTTCCAATAGACAGGGCAAAATATCCCCACCGATTTAATAATTCTTCCATCTGGCAAGTAAACATTATAATCGTTAATCGGGTACTCTAACCAATGTATTTGAAAAACAAATCGTTTTCTTTTCAAATTCGTAACAGAATTAGTGTTAAAATGAATTATTTATGCCTTAATTTCGCTTTTAGATCTA
Source organism: Bacteroidia bacterium (assembly GCA_025356795.1). Lineage (GTDB taxonomy): Bacteria > Bacteroidota > Bacteroidia > Cytophagales > Cyclobacteriaceae > ELB16-189. The sequence goes on along the minus strand of JANXRR010000405.1, from coordinate 2,318 downwards.
ATGAAAACAATTATCCCCTCTTCTGAGTTTGTTGGCGCATCAGCCAATACCTGCCCCGCAGGTGGGATTACTATACTCCAACCCCAGAATGGTTCTGTTCTTTTCGCTACCACTTCATTGGCGATAAGGAGCTTCCGAAGGCAGATTCGGATTTGATACTAACGCAAGTCGTTGTGTCTCTTCATCTTCATCCAAAATATTTATTTCTAACATTTTAATTCGATAAAGAATTGAATACATCATCTATAATCGTTAGAGTGGCTACCTCAAACGATAAATACTACTCAGAAATTATTACCACTGAAATGGAGGAATCTGCAAAAGCCAGAGGTACTGGTATTGCGAAACGGTCACCTCTATACATTGAACAAAAGATGGAGGAGGGCAAAGCTATTATTGCGCTCACTGTTGATGGAACGTGGGTGGGGTTCTGCTATATTGAAGTTTGGGAACAATCAGAATATGTTGCCAACTCTGGCTTGATTGTATCGCCAGCCTTTCGTAAAACAGGGGTGGCTACAGAAATTAAACAAAAGGTTTTTGATCTGTCAAGAAAAAAATATCCGCAATCGAAAATTTTTGGACTGACAACAGGCTTGGCCGTTATGAAAATAAATTCTGATTTAGGGTACGATCCAGTAACGTATTCAGAATTAACCAATGATGAAGCCTTTTGGAAAGGCTGCCAAAGTTGTGTGAACTATGATATACTCATGAGCAAAAATAGGAAGAACTGCTTATGCACTGCCATGCTTTATGATCCCGCTGAAGCCGCAAAAAAAGCATCGGAGGCAAAGCCCCTTCCTGAAGTTGGAAAGAAGAGAGAATTTAAAGAACGGCTTAATGTTTTTGACCGATTGGTTAGGCTCAAACAATTCGTGTGGCTAAAAGGATGGAAGAAGAAAGAAGATGAAAAAAATGGCGAAAAGAAGAATTCCATTCTTAGTTTATTTTTCTTCTGGTGATCCTTCACGTCTCGAAACTTATGTCTAAATCAATAAATGTAATATGAAAAAGAAGGTTGTTCTAGCATTTAGCGGAGGTTTAGATACCTCTTATTGTGCTATCTATTTATCGCAAGACTTGGGATATGAGGTTCATACAATTACCATTAACACCGGTGGGTTTTCTACATCGGAAATTATCGACATTGAAAAAAGAGCCTTGAGCCTGGGAGTAACATCTCACAAAACCGTTGACGAAACTAAAAATTATTACGATAAAGTAATTAAGTTTTTGGTGTTTGGCAACGTATTAAAAAACGGAACCTATCCTCTTAGCGTAAGTGCAGAACGCATGTCGCAAGCAATGGCAGCAGCTACTTATGCAAAAGAAATAAAAGCAGATGCTGTTGCTCATGGCAGCACTGGAGCAGGTAACGATCAAGTGCGCTTCGATATGATTTTTAACATCCTCGCTCCCGGTGCAGAAATTATTACACCTATTCGCGACATGAAGTTAAGTAGAGAAGCAGAAATTGATTATTTAAAAGCTAAAGGAGTGGCTTTCAACTTTGAGAAAGCAAAGTACTCTATCAATAAAGGAATTTGGGGAACGTCTGTAGGGGGAAAAGAAACCTTGAACTCACTAGGCATGCTGCCCGAAAATGCTTGGCCCACTCAAGTTTCAAAACACTCAAGCGAAGACATAAAACTTAGTTTTAACAAAGGAGAATTGGTGGGAGTAAATGGCATTGAATTTTCACATCCAACAGAAGCCATACAACATCTACAAGTCATTGCCGGAACGTATGGAATTGGAAGGGATATTCATGTTGGCGATACTATCATCGGCATTAAGGGGAGAGTTGGTTTTGAAGCTGCAGCACCCGTTATTATCATTAAAGCACATCACGCATTAGAAAAGCATACACTTACCAAATGGCAATTAAGTTGGAAAGATCAGCTATCACAGTTCTATGGCAATTGGCTGCACGAAGGGCAGTATCTTGATCCCATAATGCGCGACATAGAAGCTTATCTGATCAGCTCACAACAACATGTAATTGGACATGTTCACTTAACATTGCATCCGTATCGATTCCAAATCAATGGCATCGAATCTGAATATGATTTAATGTCATCCAAATTTGGTAAGTATGGAGAAATGAATTTAGGCTGGACAGGTGATGATGTGCGGGGGTTCTCAAAAATATTTGGCAACCAAACAATGATTTATCATCAGGTTTCAGAAAAAGTTAAGCCATGAAAAAAATAACAGCTGGTATAATAGGAGGCGCGGGTTATACAGGTGGTGAAACAACTCGATTGTTACTCAATCATACTTTCGTTGATTTAGAATTTATTCAAAGTAGAAGT
>JANXRR010000109.1 GCA_025356795.1 Bacteroidia bacterium | reverse complement strand
ATCACCGTTTAATTGCACATCAAGCTTTACCATGTCGCTTTCGCGCATGTCCATTAAGTGATAATCTAATGAGGCGTAGCCTTTCGATATTGTTTTTAACTTATCAAAAAAATCAAATACAATTTCTGCCAACGGCATTTCGAAGGTAAGCTCTACACGATCGGAGGTTAAGTAAATTTGATTCTTTATTTGTCCGCGTCTGTCCATACACAACCCAATGATAGGGCCTATAAATTCTGACTTAGATATAATTTGTGCGCGTATGAAAGGCTCTTCAATAAAATCCACAGTAGTTGGGTCAGGCATTTCGGCTGGGGCATTGATATCCATAACTTTTCCGTTTGTTAGTGTTGCCTTAAACTGAACGGATGGCACGGTGGTAATCACAGTCATGTTAAACTCACGCTCCAATCGCTCTTGAATAATCTCCATGTGCAGCATACCTAAGAAACCACATCTGAACCCAAAACCAAGAGCTGCTGAAGTTTCAGGTTCCCATACTAGTGATGCATCGTTAAGTTGAAGTTTTTCCATAGATGCACGGAGTTCTTCAAACTCCGAAGTTTCTACGGGATAAATACCAGCAAACACCATTGGCTTTACATCTTCAAAACCTCTAATCGCCTCACCAGGATTAGAGACAAGTGTAATAGTGTCTCCCACTTTTACTTCCTTGGCTACTTTTATCCCAGAAATTAAATAGCCTACATTGCCAGCACTTATTTCGTTGGTCGGAAATTTATCTAGCTTAAGAATGCCAATTTCATCGGCACCATATTGCTTGTCTGCATTTACAAATTTGATTTGATCATGTTTGCGCATGGTGCCGTTGAACACGCGGTAGTAAACCTCAATGCCGCGGAAGGAATTGAAAACAGAGTCAAAAATCATCGCCTGCAAAGGTGCTTTTGGGTCTCCTTTCGGAGAAGGCACTCTAGCTACTACAGCTTTCAAAATATCTTCAATACCCCTGCCCTCTTTGGCACTGGCTTTAATAATTGAATCTCGATCGCACCCTATCAATTCAACAATTTGATCGGCTACCTCATCTGGCATGGCCGAAGGAAGATCAATTTTATTCATTACAGGAATTATCTCCAGATTATGTTCCAATGCCAAGTAAAGATTGGAAATGGTTTGAGCCTGAATGCCCTGAGCCGCATCTACTATCAGCAAGGCTCCTTCGCAAGCAGCAATGGATCGAGAAACCTCATAAGAAAAGTCAACATGGCCGGGGGTGTCAATTAAATTTAAGATGTATTCTTTTCCATCTTGTTTATAATTCATTTGGATGGCGTGGCTTTTAATAGTAATACCCTTTTCGCGCTCCAAGTCCATGTTATCGAGCACTTGCGCCTGCATTTGGCGGTTGGTAACAGTGCCTGTAAATTCTAAGAGCCTGTCGGCCAGCGTGCTTTTCCCATGATCGATGTGTGCTATAATACAAAAGTTGCGAATGTTTTCCATGCCCTACGTTTCCTGTGGTTTATCAAAGCGCAAAGGTAGCGGATTTTTAGATGTTTTGGTGGTGGATATTTTTCAATTTATCTTGAACATTCCATCTAAAGCATACCAATATTGATCGGCTCCAGTTGCACTATTTTGTAGAATGTTAATGCCCTCGGTGCCTATGGCACTGCCTATTTTTATACTGGTGCTCACGGCTTTTCCTTCCCTGTTCCAGGTAAGTGTTTTATTTGCTTCGCACTGTTCGGGTGTTTTATTGGTGCGTAAGAAATGAGCGCTACCCGACCCGAATATTTTGGTAGCTCCACTTTCATCTATGGCCACAGCCGTTTTTTCATCTACACCTATGCCCAAGGGCGAGGGCATGTTGAAGTCTTTAATGAGGCGGGCCAAGAAAGCAATATGCCTGCCTTGCCTGGTGCGCTGCGAATAATGTTGATCGGCAATCACATTTTGAAGTGTAGGTATTTTGATAAAGCTTTTGGATAAACTCACCAGCGGGTTGTATGGATTGGTCAATGCTTCTTCAGAAACAACGCTCCCGTTTTTAGCATCAAAAATATAACCACTGAGAACGGCACAACCTGCACTCGTGCCACCGATTGGCACCTTTTTGGTGTCTATTAAATATTGAATGGCTTTAGCTACTTCGGTATCTGTCCAAAACTGCACGTAATTATTTTGATCGCCACCGGCAATAAATAAGGCTTCGGCATTTTTGATTTTATCTGCAGCTTCTTTCAGGTTTGCCTTTTCTTTTGAATCAATCAGCAAGGTTTCAACCGAATTTACTACGCCCAAGCCTTTGATGTAATCATTATAACCCGCTGAACCGGTGGCCCGGATGACCACAAAATCACCACCGCCACTGCGGTTTATCATCCATTGAATGGCTTCGTCTACATCAGTGCCCCCGCCCATCAGCAAAGTGCCGGCTTGTGTAGGGGTTTGTACATCGGCAGCATCGCCAACAAGGCCGAGGCTTATCGTTATTGGCTTCAGCAGTGATGTTTACGCACAGCAATCGCTCTTATTTTGGCATGCAAATAGTGCTGTGAAAGAAAGTAATGCAAGTAGACTTACAACGTGTTTCGCCATTTTATAATCCATCATTATGATGGTACCAAAACTAATAAAAGCAAACTATATTCAATAAAAAGCATCTTCAAAGAAGTACATTTGTTTATGACAAAATCCTGCTATCTTTTTCTGCCTGTACTCATACTCATTGGCTGTAAAGAATCCACTGAAGTTGCAAATACAAGCATAGGCACACCCATAACTGCAGCCACTGCCAAACAAGCTCTAGCTAAAGGAATCAACCTCGAAAACTGGTTCAATGATTATTCAGATCCCAGCCAATATGCAACTCACTTTAGCAATGCAGACATCGGACGTATCAAAGCGCAAAACTTTACTTATGTGCGACTGCCCATAGCTACTAAAGTATTATTTCAAGCAGAAAATCCATCGCAACTTAATACTGCTAATCTTTCTAATGTTGATAATGCAGTAAAGGCCATTATTAATGCTGGCCTAGCAGTAGTGTTTGATGGCATTCATAATTCAGATGAAACTTTCGAGAAAAATTTAGCTACTGTTTCTGGTTATGACGAAAAAGCCAAGGCATACTGGAAAGCCATAGCTCAATACTTCTCGAAATACCCAACAGATAAGATTTTTTTTGAGGTGTTTAACGAACCTCACGTGGGCACTGCCAAATATAATAACCTTAGCTTGAATTGGTGGTGGCCAATGCAATTGAAACTTATTCAAGCCATTAGGCAGGTAACGGCCAATCATTACATTATTGCTGGGGCCGAGGGCTGGAATGGCAGAACCAACTTAACCTCTATGATCCCTTATGGGGAAACAAACATTGTCTATAATTTTCATACCTACGATCCATTTTTGTTTACGCACCAAGGCGCCAGTTGGGCTGGTTGGGAGCCTGCCGTAACTGCACGTGCCGTTCCTTACCCAAGCAAACAACCTGTAATTGATTCGCTAGTAAAAGCCACCTCCGTGCAAAGTTTGAAAGACGCTTTAAAATGGTATGGAAGCCAAAAATATAATGTGGATAGTTTAAAGAACTGGATAAAACCAGCAGAGACATGGGCGAAGAAATATAATGTGGTAGTTACTTGCAATGAGTTTGGTGCTTACAAACCCTTTGCTGCGCGTGGTAGCCGGCTGGCATGGATACAAGATATGCGCGTGGCATTAGAAGATAATAATATACCATGGGCAATGTGGGAATATGACAATGGATTTGGATTGACCACCTATATCAATAATGATCGCACTAAACCAGAAACCGATATAGAAGTGCTGGCTGCTTTGGGATTGAAATGATTTATTAAACGAAATGAAAAATTTGGTTCGTATCACTCCCTAAAGATAAACTTAACCAAAAATTAATTTTTCTTAAGGCAAGAAATCACCTAATCTTCTCTCAAATGTTTTATGGTAGATTTTCTAAGATTATCTATTTCATCTTTTTCCATGGCAACACTTTTTACATTGAGCATAAGTTCAAACATTACGCCTTGATCGTAGCCAAGCTTGTAAGCCATTTTTGAACAATATTTAATTTCATTCTCAAAGAGTCGATCGTCAATTTTCATCAATTGAACCAAATTGAAAATGTACTCGAAGCGTTGTTCATCAGTAAGGTCTTTAGGAATTAACACTTCATGATTTTGGCTGACCAACTCGGCAACTTCACCAATAGAAATACCATGAGCTTTAGCAATGTTGGTCACATAATCCAACTCTTTCTGATCTACTTCTCCATCAATGCGAGCTAAGTTGATGAGCATTTTAAGGTAGGGTAATGCTGACATATTACTTTTTTCAGTTCTTTAATTCGAAAGATCAAAAATCAGCCATTTCTTTCCTACTAAATTCAAAAGTTATTATGTTACCTTACTCTTGTGAATTTTTTGGCGCACTTATATTTATCGGGCAATCATGAAAAAATTTTAATTGGTAACTTCATTGCCGATTTTGTGAAAGGCAAAGTTGCTTTAGCCAACTTCGAATCAGAAATAGTACTTGGAATAGAGCTGCATCGAGCCATTGATGCCTTTACAGACAGTCACTCAATAGTAAAGCAAAGCAAAGCTAGATTGAGCCCAAAATACAGACACTATTCAGGCGTAATTGTAGATATGTTTTATGATCATTTTTTGGCAGCCAATTGGAATAATTACAATAGCATAGCCCTTCCGCTCTATGCGCAATCGGTGTACGCACTACTAGGCAGTCACGAGCTGATTTTACCTGCAGGCGCAAAACGGATGTTACCATATATGAGTAAACATGATTGGTTGGTCAGTTATTCTACAACAGAAGGAATTCAAAGGGCACTTTTGGGCATGGCAAAGAGAACTCCTTACGAATCTAAAATGGAAGAAGCCACAACCGATTTAATCAACTCGTATAATTTATTTCAAGAAGAGTTTAAAATGTTCTTTCCGATACTCGCAAACTTCTGCGAAAGTTGGCGTCAACAAAATTCTCTTTTTACTTTTTGATATTCAGCCCCCACCAATACGTTAGCTTTACTACTAGCGCTCGGTTTTTAACTCCAAAATTTTGGGATAAATAATTATCGGTGTACACAATGAATAAGTCTGACGCAGGCTTATATCTCCATTGGAACCGTGCATTTAAATTCACGTTATCTTTTTGTTGGTTGTACTGTGAAAAGGCTGTGAAAAATACTTTGTTGGTAAAAGTTACATCCACCCGAGGGCTTACCAACCAGAAGGATTGCCTGCCCCAAGGCAAAGGCAGTTGTATATCATTATAAGTTGTACTCAAGGCTAAGCTTACATACGGCTGAAAACGGTAGCCCCAATCGGTGGTAAAGCTAAAGCGTTTTCCGTCTAGATAATACCCTCCATAGCGCAACGTAGTTGCATAGGTAAATCTACTCTGGGGTTTCGATGTGAAATCCAAATTGATAGCATCCCACTGATGCTCGGTTCCCCTCGGTATAGTGTCCAACCCTGAATTGGTTGGATCAAAACCCTTCAACAGCCTTACATAGTTATGACTTATATAAACGTTGGCAGAACTCTGCTTTCGAAAAACAACTCTATATCCAACATAATTTTCATCGTCCAAACGGTTAAGCGATTCATTTAAAAAGTAAGTAGAGCTGGCCAATGGCCCATGACTAAGTACCACTTTACCTTTGGGGAAAAATAAGTAACTAGCCTGAGGATTTACTTTTACATAGCCCACGCGAGGCACATAACCAACCTCTGCAACAAAATCTTTTCCTACATATTCATGCTGCCACGAAATAACCCATTTCCTGCTGGCATAAGTTAAGTTAGCACCGTGAGTAAATTCACGTCCGTTTTTATTAGGGCTAAACGATTTTAATACAAAAGCCTTGCCTATCCACTTATTGTTAGAACTGGCAAGGTTATATTCCATTCCAATGTTTCTGTTGTGATCAGTATAGTTTGGTTTTTTAGGATCGAGACTTATCTTATTATCTATGGCTTCTTTGTTGATAATGAGTAATCCAATATTAGAGCGGGCAAAAACCCTTCGCTGAAGCGAAAGGATCGAAAAATTTTGAGCAGGAAGATTTACTGAATCCACTCTTGAGGTTTGCATACTCATTGCACCGATACGCCAATTCTTGTCAATCTTCCCACTCACTCTACCACCAAATTGTATTGGCGCATTCAATCCAATTCTTCGTGAGAAAAAAGGGCGAATGGTTGCATAACCAAAATTACCAAAGAGATCACCGTTTTCTAAAAAGAACTGTCTCCTTTCGGGAAAAAACAATTCAAAACGATCTAGGTTAGTTACCTGCCTATCAACCTCCACTTGTGAGAAATTGGGGTTAACAGTTAAATCCAAATTGATGGAAGATGTCAATGAAATTTTAGCATCGGCACCAATATCATTTTGATAGTTGGTAGGTGTTTTTTTTACGTAGTCGTTAGTGCCACCGGTTAACCCATAAGGTATGAGCGACACATTCGTGCCAGGCACTGGCGGTGGTTTATCCCACGCCAGTGTACCCGTGTACGCTAGTGAAGCCGTTGGGAATTGCCTTGGCACCGGAGCCCACGCTGACTTTTCCGTTGTTTTTAAATCGAGCCTGCTGAAGTTGATACCCCATTTGTCAATTCCCTTTTTATAACGAATGGATTTGAATGGAATGGACGCTTCAAACACCCATTTTTCATCATCACTTTTTACTTCAGATGTCCATTTATTATCCCAGCTTAAATCTACCGATCCACCTTGATACATGATACCATCCCACTGGGCGCCTGCTGCATTAGCACCAAAAGAAAAACCGTTGGTTTGATCTTCAAACGGATCCATAAACAAAAGAAAGTTATCATTCTTTCCAAAATTAAAATCGCGCCTGAGCGACTCTACCATGTAGGGCCCTGGCAGCAAATGAAAACACGTGGCAATCAAATATAAATTTTCGTCATCATAGGAGAGCCTTACCTCCGTCTTCACTTTGGCAAAACTCGTGTCCATGGGTAACACTGAAAAAAAATCTTTGGCAACAGCGGCCTCGCGCCAAGTAGCTTCATCTAATTTTCCATCAATTGTGATGGGCGATGAGGCTTTCTTTATTTGAACTATATATCGTTCATTTTTCTTTTGAGCAAAAAGTGGAAGGTGGCTTAAGCCAACACATAAAATGAGTATCCGAAAAATTCTTCTCGACACAACTTCACTAATGCTCTTTGGCTTAACGTTTGAGGATGCCATCAATCACTATTTTATTTCAACCGAAACCTCGCTACTTTCTGAGCCATTTATAAATTTGATTTTGTATTTGCCTTTACTTGCATATTTTAAAACAGACATGTTCGCAAGCTTCTTCGCCTTGTCTTCTTTTACCAGTTCATTGATCTTTACATCCCACTTAATAAAATGAAAACCTAATGAGGCATTGCCATCAAGTGTTCTTACCAATGTATTCTTTTCATCATACACTTCTGCTTTTACTTTTCCTGTTTTTCCAACATAATATTGAATATTCACAATTGGGCTATTTGACCTTGTCCATTCATATTGTTTATCGCCCCATTTCTCATTATAACTTAACAATTCAGGAGTTGGCTTAAATGCAATTATCCCTGTGTTAACCGCTCCCTCTTTTAGTGCTTGCAAGGGCTTTACATCCATTACAAAAACACTTCGCCCATGTGTTCCAATGACCAATTCGTTATCTCGCGGATGAACCGTCATATCATACGATGCAACATTTAAGGCATCTTTGATTACAGACCAAGTTGCTCCCATGTCAAGGCTTATGTACGATCCATTATCCAATCCACAATACAACAAATCAGTATTAACAGGGTCTTGAATAATTACGTTGGCAACTGATTCAGGCAAATTGCCATTGATGCTTTTCCAGCTTTTGCCAAAGTCATTACTCATAAACAAGTATGTTTTAAATTCATCAGTGCGATAACCATTCACTGATACAAATACTGTCGATTTATCGTGAGGCGAAGCAAACACACTACTTACCCAGCGATTGCTCGGCAAGCCCATGCTAATGTCTATCCAACTACCGCCTGCATCTTTGCTCACCCAGAAATTGCCATCATCTGTGCCTGCGTATAATAACCCAAATTGCAACGGAGACTCGCACAAGGCTGATATGGTTGAAAACGGCACATTGCCCTGTTTTTTATTTTGGGTAAGATCAGCGCTAATGGCTTCAAAGCTTTCTCCCTTATTAAAACTTCTAAAGACCTTCTGCCCAGCCATGTAGACAATATCAGGATTGTGTTTGCTCAAGAAAATTGGTGTGCGCCAGTTCCATCGATATGCCGCTTCGCCTAAATTATGCTTGGGAGTTATGCGTGTACTCTTGCCACCTTCTTGTTTAAAGTAATTTCCAAACTGAAACCCAGTATAC
>JANXRR010000366.1 GCA_025356795.1 Bacteroidia bacterium | reverse complement strand
CTATTTTAAAGAGATTTAAAGAGGCAGGGTTATTTGTCCAGCCTTCCATTTGCGAGCGCGACCAGAGCAGCAAGTTTTCTAACGTTTCACTTACTCCAACTACATGCTGCTGAAGTTGTGGAGCAAATTGAATGAATTCTTCAGATGACACTTCCTTTCTCACAACCATTCCCAACATTGCTTTTAGGCTGTTGAGCGGGCTTCTCAGATCGTGGCCGATAATCGAAAATAATTTATCTTTAATATGGTTAACCTCTTTAAGCTGTTCATTTTGAGAAGCAATTTCACCATTCTTTTCAATCAAAAGTAAATTTGCTTGCGCCCGTTGCGAATTATTTATAATTACTAAAATGACTACTGCTATTAGTGCTGCAATCAATATTACTCCTGTCGTCAAAAAAATAAATCTTTCCTTTTTGGAGCGTGCATTTTCTTCTTCCAACTGAGTAATTTTTTCTTTTTGCTTTTCTTCTTCAAACTCTAGTCTGATAAGCATAACCTTCTGCACTGTTTCCCAATTTTGTAAAGAATCTGTAAGTTTGGTAGCCAACAAATGATTCTTATAGGCTTTGTCAAAAGAACCAATAGAAGCGTAACATTTCGCAAGCCCAAAGGCCGCGTTTTTTACCATGCCAGCCATAGATATAAGCTGCGCATCGTTATTGGCTTTTTCAAACTCTTCAATGGCAAGCTTATAATCCTTTTTCTTGTAGAGAATATCTCCTTTAATGGTTCGATTGTATACCACCACTCCCATATCTCCTGCTGCCTCTCCGCTTTCGATAGATTTATCTATATACAAGAGTGAAGAATCCAGTTTATTTTGTTGGAAGCAAATTAATGCCAATGAATTCAAATTATAACTAAGAAGTTGTTTATTGCTAAGTGAATCAGCCAAATACATTCCCTTTCTCGCCATGGCGCTAGCTTCGTCAAGATTTTTCTCCATGCTTGCATATATCCACGAAATATTGCCATAGAGTGCAGCCAACCTGGTAGGGTTATTTTCTTTTCTGAAAATCTCAAGTGCGCTTAGCTGGTATTGAAGAGCCAAATCATATTGCTTTAAGCCTAAAGTGTTAATTAATCCTAACAAGCGATACGCATAAGCAATATTAATTGAATCTCTTTGTTGTTCCGCAAGTTTAAGCGATTGAGTTGCAAAGGAAACTGCATTGGCATAATTACTCATTCGAAACTCATATTCCCCCAAGCGGTTGAGCGCGACAGTTTCACCAGCAATAAATTTTATATTTTTTGAAAGTAAGAATGCTTGTGTAGCTAAATCAAATGATCTCTTTGGCTTATTTGTTAAATAAGCCAGCGATAATTCGTTCAATAGATTAATGCGTTGCGAATCAGGCTGAACATTCTTCAACTTTTCTTCAAGGGAAGCCATTGAACTGGGTTGAGCAGAAGATATAAATGCTGCTGCGAGAAATATCGACACAAAAAAAACAAACCTAAACATGCTGAAAAATACAGAAACAAATTCGTAAATCATTCTCTACATTAAAATTAACGTTGTATATTCCAAAACAAATTAGAAGGTAATCGAAATGAAAACAATTCGCTGGGGCATTTTAGGTGCGGGTAAAATTGCTAGAAAGTTCGCTGCTGACCTGGCCTTTGTTCAACGGGCTGAACTTAGGGCAATAGGCGCAAGGGAAAAGTCAGCAGCCGAACAATTTGCCAAAGAATTTTCGATACCAAATGCCCACGGAAGCTATCAATCAGTGGTTCAAGATCCATCAGTGGATGTTATCTATATTGCTACTCCTCATGGATTTCATTTTGAGCACGCATTATTATGCCTTGGCAATAAAAAAGCAGTGCTCTGCGAAAAAGCATTTGCCATTAATTGCAAACAAGCGGAGCACATGCTGGCATTTGCATCCGAGCAGAATACTTTTATAATGGAAGCTTTCTGGACAAAATTTCTTCCTCATTATAATCTCGTAAAACGGATGTTGGCGGAGGGAAAAGTGGGCACTATTCAAAGTATTATCGCGGAGTTTGGATTCAAGCCTACCCCACCCATTGCTCAGCGAATTCACGACCCCTTCTTAGGAGGTGGCTCGTTGCTTGATATTGGCCTATATCCTGTTTTTTTAGCCCTTGATTTATTAGGAAGACCCGATTACATAGAAGCTGGTATGAAGCCGGCCAGCACTGGAGTTGATGATCAAATTGCGATTCAATTTAAATACGCAGATGGAAAGTTCGCACAACTTTTTTCATCGTTCACCTCTAACATGGCCACAGGTGCTGATATTAATGGAGATGCGGGGAGAATTAGGTTAACTAATCGATTTCATGGCCCTACAACATCGATAGAATATTATACAGGAACAGTGGATACAAAAGAAGAAATTACTTTTGAAAAATCTAAAGGCACTGGTTATGAATATGAGGCACAACATGTTACTGACTGTCTAATTGAAGGCTTAAAGGAAAGCCCGATCATGAAGCATTCGGATACGCTGCTACTAATGGAAACACTTGATCGAATCAGAGAAAAAGCAGGAATCATTTATCCGCACGATAAAAAATAAATCCTCTAAACTTAAAAGAGTTTATTTACTTTCATTAACCAATTTCTATCATAAAAATAATCGCAATGAAAAAACTTGTCTTACTCTTTAGCCTAATCAGCATAATCACAAATTCCATTGCTCAAACCGAATATAAATGCACACCTTGTGGCTATGATTGCGATGCAGAAACATACAAGACGCCCGGCACATGCGCTATGTGCAAGATGAAGCTGGTGACTACATCCTCTATAAAATTTAAGAGTCTTTCTTTTGAAGAATTCGCTAAACGTATTCAGGCCAACCCGAATGTTGTGTTGCTTGATGTTCGGTCTCCCGAAGAATTTAAAGGAACAACAACAGAAGTGCCCAGCTTTGGTCATTTCAAAAATGCCATCAATATTAACGTAGAAGAACTGGAAGCGCGCTTAGTTGAACTTTCAAAATATAAAGACAAAGAGATACTTGTGTATTGCAGTCACAGCCACCGAAGTCCGCGTGCCAGCTATATTTTGAATATCAACGGGTTCAATAATGTAAGCAATATGAATGGTGGCGTTTCTACGTTGGCTGCTAAACAATCCAACGAATTGTTGAAGAAGTTCTTTGTCTTTCACCTACATTAAATTACTGGAAGGAGTTCGACTGGTAAATAAAAAAATCGTTTTAATTTCTTTAAAGGGAAGATTTCATTTAAGACCAAATTTAAACCCAGTTAATCCCAAGCATTTCTATTTGCAAATGGTACTTCAATGCCCATTATTTCAGTGGCAGTACGGATGGTAATCTACCGTATTTACGGGTATTGAAAGATGCTCACAGTTGCAGTAGATTTAGGTTTTAAAACAATGAGCTCGTGCCTAAAATTTGATTGCTGACTTTGTTTGCCTTACCTCAGATTTGACTTACAATTTGGTTGAACTTATAACTGGTAATTCTATGACTACACGGACCTTCCTTTCTATTATGCTTGCTATAGCAACACATCTATGTATTGCTCAGATAGAAAAAAGTCCCATTTCAACAATTATTCAACAAGGGCATAAGCTTAGCGTTTGCTTTTGAATCTGATGTCTGGAAAAATGGAGTGTTTACATATTCATTGCTGGAGGGTTTGAAAACAGGAAACGCCAACCTTGATAAAGATGGTGAAGTTCGTGTGTCGGAGCTTAGAGATTACGTTGTGAAAAGGGTGGGTGAACTTACAAATGGAAAACAGACTCCTACATCCCGTAAGGAAAATCTTGAATTTGATTTTAAAGTGTGGTAAGCAAAAAGGATACAAATATGAAAGCAATCAACAAGCCCGCAGGCATGAGCAAGATATTTTTATCGCTCGTGCCTTTTATGATGACCTTTGTGCAGGTATCATTCTCTCAGTCAACCGGCCTCAATACCGTAGTTCAACAGG
>JANXRR010000365.1 GCA_025356795.1 Bacteroidia bacterium | reverse complement strand
AATCACATCAAAACAGAACCCGGCTTATAGGCTTGCATTTCTTTTACTTCAGTTGCATGATTTTAGATTTGAATACCTGTTATTAATAATCCGATCAAAAATCTCTCAAGTAAAATCTTAAACCCCTTATGCCCAAAGTTTTAATTATTGAAGACGAACCGAGCATTCGGGCAGTTTTAAAAGACATTCTAAAAGATCAAAAGGAACTCAACCTTGAAGTAGAAGAAGCTAAAGATGGGCTCGAAGGATTATCAAAACTTGAATCGGATGTTTATGATTTAGCTTTTTGCGATTTAAAAATGCCAAAAATGGATGGCATGGAGGTGTTAAGAAAAGCACGTGAGAAAGACATCAACACGCTATTTATTATGCTTTCTGCGCACGGCTCCATTGAAATGGCAGTGCAGGCAACAAAAATTGGGGCATTCGATTTTCTTCAAAAACCACCCGATCTCAATCGCCTATTAATTACGCTTAGAAACGCTCTCAAAACCGGCTCATTGGTGAAGGAGTCAAAAATTCTTAAGAAAAAGGTAGTTCAAAAATTTGATATGGTGGGCGAATCTGAGCCTATGCTCTCCATCAAACAAATGATTGAAAAAGTGGCTCCTACAGATGCACGTGTTCTTATAACAGGCCCCAATGGATCGGGTAAGGAATTAGTAGCGCGATGGCTGCACGATAAAAGCAATCGAGCGGGCGAACCATTTGTGGAGGTAAACTGCGCTGCCATTCCTTCAGAATTAATAGAAAGTGAGTTATTTGGGCATGAAAAGGGGGCTTTTACATCGGCCATCAAACAACGGCTTGGCAAGTTTGAACTAGCCCATGGTGGAACTCTCTTTTTAGATGAAATTGGCGATATGAGCCTGAGTGCTCAGGCAAAAGTATTGAGGGCATTGCAAGAACAAAAGGTAAGCAGAGTAGGCGGAGACAAGGACATACAAGTAAATGCTCGCGTGCTGGCCGCAACAAATAAAGATTTAAAGAAAGAAATTCTGGAAAACCGTTTCCGCGAAGACTTATACCATCGCTTATCAGTAATTGTTATTAAAGTTCCTCCATTAAATGATAGAAGGAGCGATATTCCCTTACTGGTAGAGAAATTCCTCAAGGATATTGCCGAGTCGTACGGGAATAAAAAGAAATTAATTTCTGAAAAAGGCATGGATGCTCTTCAAAAATATAATTGGAGTGGAAATATTAGAGAACTGAGAAACGTAATTGAAAGGCTCGTAATTATGAGCGATTCAACTATTAGTGAAAAAGATATTGAAAAATACGTGTGAGGTACTAGATTCTCCGTTGAGATTCAATTTTCTTCGTTTCTTTCTTGCTGTAGGTAGGACAAGTGTATGCGCTGCTGCAAGCGGAAATAAACGCAACTAATAAAGCAAATAGTAATACTTTTTTCATGTGAGTGGTTTTTAAACTGAACAAATTTATTAATCTTTTACTATTGAACAAATAAGGTTTTTTACAAATCTTATACTAATAAATTACAACCTCGGCTATCGCTATTATCAACCCTTCCGAGCACCTCAAAGTTTCCATTCGAATTTAATCTTCCCAAATCCTGAGTTTCGATAAAAGCACAAGAATCAAAATTTGCTAAATCTATCACTTTAATTATGCCAATGCGTCCTGTTTTCTCCAATTGCATTGGGTCATACACATCGCGAATCAGAATTTTCATACTCCAGGGGCATTTATAGTAACCATCATGCAAAGAATAAGCCTGAGAAAAAAGCTCTGTCATTCCATATTCTGAGGTGATGTTATCAACTTTAAAACTGGAGCGCAAAATTTGATGAAGTTCATCTCTAACAATCTCTTTTCTTCGGCCTTTCATACCTCCCGTTTCCATAATAATGCAATGGCTCAGATTTAATGAATATTGTTGAGCCAGTTCTAGCAAAGCGAAGGTTACACCCAACAAAATAGTTTTTCGCTTTTCTGTTTTCAAAGCTTCAATTTTGTTTGCCAGCTCATCGAAATTATTCAAATAAAACCCTGAATGATTTGAATTGCTCTGCTGAATAAAATAATCAGTCATTGCTATCAATGACGATCCCTCGCGCTCAAGGTAGGAAGGTAATAGCGCAAGAAAATGATAGTCTTCTATGGATCCAAAAAATGAATTAAAAAGACATTTGGCGTGATTCAGATAAAAAGATCTATCCTTAACATAATGCCGACTGGTGATTAACGCAGTGGTGCCGCTGCTCGTAAAAATAGTTTCTGGTTCCCAGCTGCCAGTTTTTACTTCGTGGGTTTTGAAAAAGGAAATTGGTAAAAATGGAATTTCTTCAATTCTGGTTACCTCATTAGGTTCTATTCGCAGTTCAGTTATGTATTGCTTATAAATTTTATTTTCCGTTGCCTGAATTTTAAAAAGCGACAACGCAATATGACCAAAGTCATTGTCGTTAATTTTGCGAAAGTTTTGTCTAAAACTATTAATTGTCTCCAAGGGTTGATTAACTTACCAAATCATAAAGTTAGACAATGAGATTGAATTGGAAGGCACTGATGCCTGCTTTACTTATCTTGATTATGACTGCCTGTTTTGAAAAAGCACCGCTGTTCTCAACAGTTCCGTCTATTGAATTTAGCAACCTTTGCTATTCGGAAGGATTTAATGAAACTGATGCCGATACTCTTGTGTTGACTTTGAAGTTTAAGGATGGTGATGGTGACTTGGGCTTAAGTGCAGGCGATCCGCTAGATAATGCTGGAAAATACAGTGAGAAGAATTATTTCACACTTGGCAATAGTGTTAAAATCAGCTACAAAGACAAAAGGACCAATCCAAAATACAAATCACTTCCAGCTTTTTTGCCACCCTTTAGTTGCACGAATTGGGAAGTTGTTAAAGACGCAAACCAACTACCTGTTGATACGATCTATTTTGAGTACAATGCTTATCACAATAATATTTTGATCGATTTTTATACAAAAAATAATGATGGCACTTTTACAAAGTACGATTTCACAAAATTCTTTATCTACCCCAATTGTGCGGTGGGTGGTTACAATGGTCGGTTTCCTATTCTTTCAAATGATCTTAATAAAAAATCACCTTTAGAAGGCACAATTAAATACAACTTAAAAAGCCCTTACTTCCTTCTCACGTTTAGCATTAAAACGCTGAAAATAAAAGTAACTATTATAGATAGAGTGCTTAATAAAAGTAACGAACTGGAAACTCCAGAATTTACGCTTCAATCCATTAATTGCAATTAGCTTAATAAAGCGCTGGGTATTTAGATGGGTTAGAATCTTCCATTAGTTGATATACCCTATCAAAAACTTCTTCCACATTAGGCTTAGAAAAATAATCTCCATCTGTTCCATACGCTGGCCTGTGTTCTTTGCCCGTAATAGTAATGGGTTTTGAATCAAGATATTGATATCCATTTTGTTCTTCCAATACCTTTTGCATCATAAATGCGGTTGCACCACCCGGTACATCTTCATCGGCAAAAATAATTTTATTAGTTTTTTTCAACGACTCAACAATTATTTCCTGAATGTCAAAAGGCAATAAAGTTTGAACGTCAATTACCTCACATGAAACACCTACTTTTTCTAATTCTTCAGCTGCCTCCAGCACAATTCGGCACATGGAACCATAGGTTACAATTGTTACATCGTTGCCTTCTTTCAGAACTTCTGAAACACCAATAGGAACAGTAAACTCACCAATATTATCGGGGAGTTTTTCTTTTAATCTGTAACCATTGAGGCATTCAATTATGAGAGCAGTATCGTCAGATAGTAACATGGTATTATAAAAGCCTGCGGCTTGAGTCATGTCTCTAGGAACGAGCACATAAATACCCCTCAAGCTATGAAGAATCATTCCCATGGGAGAACCTGCGTGCCACACCCCTTCCAATCTGTGACCCCGGGTGCGGATAATAAGTGGCGCCTTCTGCCCACCTTTTGTTCTGTACTGAAGATTGGCTAGATCGTCAGATAAAATCTGAATTGCGTAAAGCAAATAGTCTAAGTATTGAATTTCTGCAATCGGTCGTAAGCCACGCACGGCAGCCCCTATTCCTTGACCTACAATGGTACACTCACGAATCCCCGTATCAGTAACTCTTAGTTGACCATGCTTTTCCTGAAGGCCAGCAAATCCTTGGTTAACATCTCCAATTTTTCCAACATCCTCTCCAATGGCAAACACCCGCGGGTCTCTTTGCAGCATGGCATCGAAACATGCTTTTAATATTTCGCGCCCATCTACCAAATATGAACTATCAGAATAAACAGGCTTAACTTCTTCTATATTTATTGCCGACCATTGAGATTGGCTATACATATGAGAACTAAAGCGATCAAAATTTTCTAAGTCCGTTCTTTTCACCCACTTAATAATGTCTTGGCGCACGGCTGAAGTATCATCGCGTAGCAGTCGCAATGTTTTTTTCGCGGCTTTAATAGCATCTAACCTAAGTGGGTTTAATGTTTTGTCCAAAGCCTCTTTAATAACAGCGGCTTCAGGATAATGTGTAACAACTTGGTCTAGCAATGAAGTTAATAGTTGCTGATCTGTTTGTATGTTTTCATTA
>JANXRR010000105.1 GCA_025356795.1 Bacteroidia bacterium | reverse complement strand
TCAACAACAACCTTATCGCTTCTTTTAAACGTTTGCTGTCCATCAAAAAGAAGAACGCCACCCTTTTGGTCAGCATAATCATTCCATTTAGTTAAATTGGTGAGACTGTCTTCTCTGAATGTTTGGGCTGCTTTAATTTCTATCGGCAAAAGTTTATTGCCTTTTTCGGCAAGCAAATCAATCTCTACACCTTTATTGTCGCGCCAATAATAAAAGGCAGTATGGCTGCCAGCATTATGCTTGTGTTTAAGGCATTCGGCTATTACATAATTTTCAAACAAACCTCCACGAAAGTGGGAGTTGGCCAATTCTTTTTCACTTTTAATGCCTAACAAAGAACACGCCAAACCGGTGTCATAAAAATAAAGCTTGGGCGTTTTTACCAATCGTTTATTAAAATTTTTATGGTGTGACTTCAACATAAAAATGATATAGCTGCTTTCTAATATGCTCAACCAGTTTTGTACGGTTCGGGTGTCTATGCCGCATTCGTTCGAGAGATTGGCTATGTTTAACTGCTGCCCTGCACGACCCGCACATAATTGAAGAAATCGAGTGAACATTATTGTATCGGTTATATTTTTCAGTTGCCGCACATCACGCTCCACATACGTGCGAATGTACGCTTGATACCACAAGGCAGGGTTTCGTTCGCGATCATACACCTCCGGATAGCAGCCACTCCAAATAAGTTGATTGGTAGAGGTTTCTGGCAACTTAAATTGCCGCAGCTCGCTATAACAAAGCGGCAACAAATCTAGGTAACCAATTCTTCCCGCTAAGGTTTGTGAGATGGACTCTTGCAAAAGAAAATTATTACTTCCCGTAAGTATAAAGAGCCCGTCTTTCTTTGTGTTATCAAGAATTTGCTGGAGGTAGCTAAACAACGCAGGCACTCGTTGGGCCTCGTCAATGATGGCTCCATTTTTAAAACGAGCGAGAAAAGCACGAGGGTCACTTTCAGCCAAAAGACGTTCGTCCGGATTTTCTAGCGACACATAAGGCTTCTTGGAAAACACGGCCTTTACCAACGTAGTTTTACCACTTTGCCTTGGCCCCACAACAGCCACTGAACGAAACTCTTTCGCCAGTAAACGCAACCATTTTTCGGCATTCCGCTTTACCATTTCATCTCTATTTAAAAAATGCTTTTTATAGAAAATTAAAACTTACTCAATAAATCCCTTAAAATTGAGTCAAAAATAACTTATTTTTAGTACAAATCATACAGTCGAATGCATGATTTGTACTAAGCTAAAAATAACAGGCAAAAAAAATAACAGGCATTATCTATTAAAAGCACGTCACGTTCAAGGCAAACAATGCTGGTTTTACTGTCATCGGTTAGCCAAGTTTTTCCTTAGTTAAAAATAAAGCAACCACTCATATAATTTCCGTTTTTGGCAGCCAATGGCCAGCTAAATTGACTGTTTGAAAACTAACACTTTAGCTATGAAGAAAGCGATACCCATTTTATTGATCACCCTACTGCTTGGACAGCAGAGTTTCGCACAAGAAACGTTTCCACGAAACGATGTAAAAGACCTGCGCGGAGGAGCCTACGCATTCACCAATGCAACCATCTACACAAATTCCTCAACCAAAATTGAAAATGCCGTTTTGCTTATTCGCAATGGCAAGATTGAAAAGGTAGGCGCTGGCTTGGCCGTGCCTGCCGGCTACACAGAAGTAAATCTGAAAGGAAAATTCGTTTATCCATCGTTCATTGATTTGCATACGAATTACGGACTGCCGAAGGCCGAAACTCCTGCTGCGGGGGGTGGCGGTTTTAATGGTGCCGAACAAATTCAAACTAAAACCAAAGGAGCCTACAATGGCAATCAAGCTGTTAAATCGGAATACAATGCTTTCGCTGAATTCACTGTCGACAGTAAAACAGCTGAGAAACTTCGTGCTTCCGGCTTTGGCACCGTGCTTACATTCCGTGCTGATGGCGTTGCCCGTGGCACTTCTGCAGTTGTAACGCTGGGTGAAGAGCGCGACAACATTGTGATGTTGAAAGATAAGGCTGCTGCTCACCTCTCATTCAATCGTGGTTCATCTCGCCAATCGTATCCTGTTTCGCAAATGGGTTTTGCTGCATTGCTGCGTCAGACATACCTAGATGCTGAGTGGTACAACAAGCTAAATCCAAAACCCTTCAAGGATTTATCGTTAGAAGGCTGGACTGCATCACAAAACCTTCCACAAATTTTTGAAGCTAACAGTTGGATGAATGATTTGCGTGCTGATAAAATAGGAGACGAGTTTAGCAAGCAGTATATTATTCGTGGTGGTGGCGATGAATATCAGCGCATCAGCGAAGTAAAAGCTACCAATGCTTCTTTAATAATTCCCGTAAGTTTTCCTGAAGCATTTGATGTAGATGACCCAATCGATGCGGAACGTGTTTCACTTACGGATATGAAACATTGGGAAATTGCC
>JANXRR010000304.1 GCA_025356795.1 Bacteroidia bacterium | reverse complement strand
CAGCAAATTTCCAGATGTGAACAAAGAGCTTGGCCCCGAAATGAAATCAACAGGTGAAGCAATTTACTTTATCGATGATTTGATGGACGATTACTTCTTGAGCATCTACAACGATAGGAATTTGTATTTGAGTAGGTAAGCTGGTTTACAGCTTCACTCCAAACGACAAAAACTCTTTGCCGTGAAGGATTTTGTTTAGCTCACGTTGGGTCTTCATAATGTCATCTAGCGAAAGGCTAAGCTCTGTGCTGTAAATTTTATAAATAAGAACCCATTCTTCTTTGTCCATAAAGCCATCAGAGTTTGCAATTACACACATCCAAGAAATACATCTAATCTGTTTTTGCTGATCCAATTTTTTTAAGCCGCCTAAGCAATCCTCATAAAGATCCGTCTGGTTCTTAAGCTTAAAAGTTTCTAGGGTAACTTGAAATTTATTTTGATCCAAGCCTTCGGCTTTAATCATCTTCTTGCCCAGAACGAGTTCCTTTTCACTGATCTTGCCATCAGCGCAAATCACCAAATAATAAAGACCTGTAATGGTAGCCGTAAAGTCCAAAGGGAATTGTTTGAGATGTAAATTATAGAATTGATTTCCATCAAACAATAATTTGTAATTTACCTAAACACCTATTCTCCTTTCAATGACTTTACAGGATTTACAACTGCTGCTTTAATAGATTGATAACTTACCGTAAGCCATGCAATTGCCAGCGCTAAAATTCCTGCAATAAAAAATGGATCTGCTCCCATTGAAATCCTAAAAGCAAAACTATCTAACCAATTGCTCATCATCCACCAAGCCAAAGGTGTAGCCAATACAAAGGCAAGCAAAACAAGTTTGGTAAATTCTTTGGATAACAATACCACTACCCCAGTAACGGAGGCACCTAATACTTTGCGTACACCTATTTCTTTTGTTCGCAGACTCGTAGTGTAGGCAGAAAGGCCGAACAGACCCACGCAAGCAATGATGATAGCGAGAGATGAAAATACTGAAAGCATTTTTCGTGAGAGCTGTTCTTCGGCATAGCCTTGCGCCAAGTTCTCATCTAAAAATTCATACGTGAATGGTTGAGTAGGCACAAACTCTTTCCATAAATTTTCAATTTTGCCGATGACTTCTTTGAATTGATTTGATTTCAACTTGATGGCTATATACCGTGAAGCTACTCCCATTCTACTACCAAAGTTTTCTCTATTAAAGATCACCAACGGTGTGATCTCATCTCGCAGGGATTGAAAATGGAAATCCTTAACAATGCCAATAACAGTGTAATATCGCTTGGTGATCGTTCCCTCATTATTCTCATCCGACTGCACGAGCTTACGACCTACAGGGTCAGCTAAGCTCATTGTTTTCACGGCTGTTTCATTCAGAATCACGTTGAGTGAATCATTGCTTTCCTTCGCAAAAAATCTTCCCTCCTTCAACTCAAAACCAATGAAGTCAGAAAAATCGTCATCAATTCTAATGGCCTTCACGGTGAGTACTTCGTCCGATCCTTCGGGTTGAAAAGTTTCTCCATTAATGTCATCACGATTGCCTATGATGGCACTAGTAGTACCAACCGCTTTTACTTCACTGATCCGTCTCACTTCATCTAAAAATGTTTCAAATTTTTTATCTAATGCAAATGCTCTCTTTACTACCAACACTTGCTCTTTATCAAAACCTAAATTCTTATTCTGTATAAAATCCATTTGCTGCCCCACGATGATCGTGCCAACGATCAATACAATCGAGATCATAAACTGAAACACTACCAAGCCATTACGAAGCCATGCCCCTTTATTACTTCCGCTAAAGTTTCCTTTCAGAACCACTACTGGATTATAACTGCTGAGGGCAAAAGCTGGATAAAGGCCTGCAAGAAGACCAACTAACAATGCAATGCCAATAATCCCGACAAGAAGTATTGGACTAAAATGAAACTGTAATTGTTTTTCAACCAAAATATTAAAAGATGGCAACAACAAATAAACCCCTACAATGGCTAACAGTGTTCCAATAAATGAAAGCAATATGGCTTCCGTTAAAAATTGTGTGATCAATTGATTTCTAAATGATCCCATTACTTTTCGAACCCCCACTTCTCGGGCCCGCTCGGCTGACCGGGCTGTTGATAGGTTCATGAAGTTGATGCAGGCTATCACTACAATTAGGATGGCAATGAACGAAAGAATGTAAACGTATTTGATGTTTCCGCTAGGAGAAATTGTAAATTCTAAATTGGTAGGATCGAGATGAATAGAGGTGAGTGGTTGTAACGTGTAGGTGTATCCATTTCCCGCCTTTTTATAGTCAGCCCATGATTTCCCCAAGTTATGTTCAATGCCCGCTGCAGCATAGGTGTCAACCATTTTAGGGAACTTAGCTTCTAATGCTTTTACATTAACATTTGATTTTACTTTTATGTAAGTATGTGAATCGAAGCTGGTGTAGTTTTCTTGGTTGATGAATTGCCTAAACTGTGGCCCGGCCATGGATGCAATTAAATCAGCTTTTAAATGCGAGTTATCAGGCAAATCTTTAAACACGCCAGCTACTTTTATTTGATCAACATCGCCACCCAATACTTTGCCCATAGGATCTTCTTTACCAAAATATTTTTCTGCAATACTGGCGGAAATAATCAATTGATTGGGTAAAGCCAACGCGGTTTTTTTGTCTCCTTTGATAAATTCCAAGTCAAAAAAAGTTAAGAAAGATGAGTCGGCTTGTAAAAAATAATTCTCCTCGAAAGACTTGATTTCCGTATCGCTGATTTTATAAGTTACCACCGCATTTCTATTTGGCCCAAACACGTGAAGCGTACTTTCAACTTCAGCAAAATCATTTTGCATGGCTTTGGCGAATGAGTGTGGAACTACCGAGTAATGGGTAACATGGTTTGGATACTTGCGCTCTAGCACCATTTTGTAAATGCGCTCTGAATCTAGGAAAAATCGATCATAAGAAAACTCATGCTGCACATAAAGGGCAATCAATAGGCAGGCGCATAAACTTACGGCCAAACCCAAAATATTAATGCTTGTATAAATTTTTTGCCTGATAAGACTACGAAAGGCAGTTTTAATATAGTTTTTAATCATAAGCTAAAGACGTTTTTGAAAACGGGAAGGTTTTAGGTGCATGTGGTTTATTTCAATCAGTTACGGCAGCGAACCCATTTGTAAACTATCGGAAAATAGGAATGATAAGCGGGCTTGGTTGAATGCGTTGGAAACTAATACCTTTGCAGCGTAGTTATAGACAGTATTATGTTCAAGATCTTAATCATTCTAGGCATTACCTTTTATGTGCTTTCCAAAATTGGTAGCTTCTTCTTTAAAATTGGCGCCTCTTCGCAGCAAAGGCAATATCAACAACGCAAGCCTTTCACGGGTGATACCCAGGTAGGTTCCACACCGAAGAAAGAAAAAAAATCGAACACTATTAAAGGGGGCGATTATATTGATTATGAGGAAGTGAATTAGTTTTGAGCCCTATGAACCTTCATTTTTTTAAATATCAAGCCACTGGCAACGATTTTGTCTTGGTTGACAATCGTACCCTAAACCATACTTTTTCGATCGATCAAATAAAAAAGATCTGCAACCGTAGGTTTGGTGTAGGTAGCGATGGGTTGATTTTAATTGAAGATGATGTTAAGTCTGACTTCAAAATGATTTATTACAATAGCGATGGAAGCCAAAGCCTTTGTGGCAATGGTTCTCGCTCCGCCATTGACTTTGCCAAGCACCTAGGTATTATTTCTTCCCAAACCCGCTTCTCTGCTTTTGATGGTTTGCATGAGGGCTTCTTTCAGGCGGATGGCTTGATTAAACTGCAAATGGCAAATGTGAACGGGGTAAAAAATATGGGAAATGATTATTTCATTAACACAGGTTCGCCCCATGTGGTAAAATTTGTTGATGAGCTAAGAAATTACCCTGTGGTAAAAGAAGGTAGGTTAATCCGCCACAGCGAAAACTTTAAGCCCGAAGGAACCAATGCGAACTTTGCTGAGCTAAAGAACAACAATACACTTGCCGTACGAACCTATGAACGTGGCGTTGAAGACGAGACTTTTTCTTGTGGCACAGGTGTAACAGCGGTTGCTCTAGCCGCCTCGTTTCATGGCTATTCTTCCCCCGTATCTATTGAAGTGGCTGGCGGGAAACTGTCTGTTGAATTTAAAATAAGCCAGACAGACACATTTGAAGATATTTTTCTCATTGGCCCTGCCAAAATGGTCTTTGAAGGACAATTGGAGCTATAATTGCAGAGCTGAAATCTTTACTTTTGCACACTAAACCAGTTATTAGTTAATCGTAATTGGTTAACTGTAGAACTGATAACTTACAATTTTTAATCATGCTCAAGCTTATTGCCAAAATCTTCGGTACCAAATCAGAGAAAGACATCAAACGAATTATGCCGTTGGTGGAAGAAACCAAGCGGGAAGGGGAGAAACTCTTTCCCATCACTCACGATGAATTGAGAGCCAAAACAACTGAGGTTCAGGATTTCATTAATTCAAAATTAAAAAGTATTGACGACAAGCTGGCGGAGCTCCATAAGCAAATTGCCGATCAGCCAGAGCTTGATTTGAACGAAAAGGATTCCATTTTCAAAGACATTGATCGCATTGAACTTGAAAGAAATAAGGAGCTTGAAAAAGTATTGATCGAAGTATTGCCAAAGGCATTCGCCATCATCCGCGAAACAGCCAGAAGGCTGAAAGAAAATTCTTACATAGAAGTTACCGCTTCGCAACAAGACCGGTTTTTTGCCACTAAATACCAAAACGTAAAAATAGTGGGTGACAAGGCACATTGGTACAACCAGTGGATGGCCGCAGGAAACATGATTACCTGGGATATGGTACATTATGAAGTGCAAATCATTGGCGGTATAGTGTTACATGAAGGCAAGATTTCTGAGATGGCAACCGGAGAAGGAAAAACCTTGGTGGCTACATTCCCTACGTTTTTGAATGCACTGGCCAAACGGGGTGTTCATATCGTTACCGTGAATAATTACCTGGCTACGCGCGATAGCGAATGGATGGCTCCACTTTTTCAGTTTCATGGATTAACAATTGATTGCATCGATAAGCACGAACCTAACTCTGAGGAAAGAAGAAAAGCATATCAAGCAGATATTACTTACGGAACCAACAACGAATTTGGCTTTGATTACTTGCGCGACAACATGGCACGTGAACCCGAGGAATTAGTACAGCGCCATCATCATTATGCAATGGTAGATGAGGTAGATAGCGTACTGGTAGATGAAGCCCGAACTCCATTGATTATTTCTGGACCCATTCCCCGCGGTGATGAGCATGAGTTTTATGATCTAAAACCTCGCATCTTTAAATTGGTTGAAGCTCAAAAGAAACTAATCAACCAATATTTAAATGATGCCAAAAAGCAAATTGCTGAAGGCAATGACAAAGACGGTGGCCTATCATTGTTTCGGGCACATCGCGCCATGCCAAAGTTTAAGCCCGTTATTAAATTTCTTAGCGAAAGCGGTGTTAAAAATTTATTACAAAAAACAGAAAACTTTTATTTACAAGACAACAAGAAGGAGATGCCTCAAGCAGATGCTCCACTTTATTTTGTGATCGATGAAAAAGATAACAGCGTAGATTTAACCGAAAAAGGAATTGATTTGATAACAGGTGAAGGTGAAGATTCAAAATTCTTTATTCTTCCTGAGATTGGAGTCGAGCTTTCAAAAATTGAGAAAAATCAAACACTGCAAGAGGAAGAAAGATTACATAAAAAAGAAGAACTAATTCGCGATTATACAACCAAATCGCAACGCATACACAGCGTTAATCAATTGTTGAAAGCTTACACATTGTTTGAACGCGATACTGAATATATTATAGTAGATGGCAAAGTAAAAATTGTGGATGAACAAACTGGCCGCGTGTTAGATGGCAGAAGATATTCGGATGGCTTGCATCAGGCCATTGAAGCGAAGGAAAATGTGAAAGTAGAAGATGCTACCCAAACATACGCCACCATCACACTTCAAAATTATTTCCGCATGTATCATAAACTTGCGGGTATGACGGGTACTGCCGAAACGGAAGCGGCAGAGTTGTGGGACATTTACAAGTTAGATGTTGTTACCATTCCTACCAATAAACCAACAACACGAAAAGATGATGACGATTTGGTTTTTAAAACCATGCGTGAAAAATTTTATGCGGTTGTGGATGAAATCGTTAACCTTACCACCCTTGGACGGCCAGTACTTGTGGGCACCACTTCCGTAGAAATTTCAGAAGTGTTGAGCCGCATGTTGCAGCTTAAGAAAATTAAACATAACGTACTCAACGCAAAGCAACACCAGCGGGAAGCTGAAATTGTTGCCGAAGCGGGAAAGCCCGGAACAGTTACCATTGCTACAAACATGGCAGGCCGTGGCACAGACATTAAACTCACACCCGAATCAAGAGCAGCTGGTGGGTTGGCAATTATTGGTACCGAACGCCACGAATCAAGACGTGTTGATAGACAGCTTCGCGGCCGCTCTGGGCGGCAAGGCGATCCAGGTACTTCCCAATTCTATGTGTCGTTGGAAGATAACCTCATGCGTCTATTTATGCCTGAAAATATAGCCAGACTAATGGATAGGCTTGGTTTAAAAGAAGGTGAAGTTATTTCACATTCAATGGTTACAAGTTCTATTGAAAGAGCCCAGAAAAAAGTAGAAGAAAATAACTTTGGTATACGCAAGCGCTTATTGGAATATGACAACGTTATGAACTCTCAACGCGAAGTAATTTACAAACGTAGAAGAAACGCTTTGTTTGGCGAACGCTTGCAGTTAGACATTCTCACCATGCTTTTCGATACCTGTGAAGACTTTGTGGCGAACGCAAAAGCAGGAGAAAGCGTAGACGCTTTTAAGCTAAATGTATTAAGCACCTTAAGTTTCGATTTTCACGTAACTGCCGAGGATATTGTTAAAACAGATCAAAGCATTTTAGCCGAAAATCTTTTTAACCAAGCACTGGCTCATTATGATCATAAAAATAAGGCTATTGCTGCCAAAACTATGCCTATCATGAAAGATGTGTTGAAGGAACGTGGAGCTGTTATTGAAAATATTCTTGTTCCGTTTACCGATGGTATAAAGCAGATTGGAGTGGCTGCCGATTTGAAAAAATGTGTGTCTTCTAACAATAGCGAACTGATACGCTCAATGGAGAAGATGATTACCCTGGCCATAATCGATCAGAATTGGAAAGAACACTTGCGCGACATGGACGATCTTAAGCAGTCGGTGCAAAATGCAGTATACGAACAGAAAGATCCATTATTGATTTATAAATTTGAAGGGTTTGAAGCGTTCAAAAGATTTATCGCGAAAGTAAATTTAGAAACGATTTCCTTCTTACTAAAAGCAGATATTCCAGTAGAAGAACCTGGGCAGGTGCAAGAAGCCCGAGCACAGCGAAACAAAGTTAGATTAAGCGAACAAAAGGAGGAATCAAGATCGTTGCTTTCAGGGGGCAGTAGTGAACATTCTGAAGGCCATCAAAGACCTGCAGAAGAAAAAATTATGCCTGTAAAATCAGATAAAGTGGCAAACAGAAATGATAAAGTTTCTGTGCAATATGCTAATGGCACGGTAACAAAAGATGTAAAATACAAGAAGGTAGAAGACGATATAAAATCTGGACGGTGTGTTGTAATTGAAGGATGAAAAAGATTCAAGATTCAAGATTCAAGATTCAAGATTTGCTTCAAGCTTCAAGTTTCAAGCTTCAGGCCAACATGTTTAAGCTTGTTGCTTGCAGCTTATGGCTTGTGGCTTTTTTAACAGCTTCCTGTGCGGCTCAAAGGCAAAGCAAAACCTATTACGAGGATCTTTCTGCCTATAGGCCAAAGTTTGAATTTAAAGTGGATACTTCAAAAAAGATGGTTGCCACAAAAGCTAATCGCCCATTAATTAAACCAACTAAAAACGTAAATGCCAAAGTAGATGCGGTGTTGGATAGTATCGACAAACAAAACCTGCAAAAGAAATTTGTAGATGGCTTCACCATTCAAATTTATTCAGGCCAAAGCCGTGAAGAGGCAAATGTCACAAAGCAAAAAGTAGCAGAAGAATTGAGCGACTTGATCGCCAGCCTTCAATATCTTCAACCAAAATGGAGAGTTTCCGTAGGCAATTATTTTTCTAAGCTGGAAGCACAAAAAAATTTAGTGAGGTTGAAGTATTCTTTTCCTGAAGCCATTTTAGTGCCTGAGAAGATTCAAGTACGGTGATCTTGGTGCTTTTCAGTACTGGTAAAAAAATTTATACTGCCTACCAAATAGTGCATTTATTTGGTAAATGTGAAGAAGAGGTAAATTCAAAATTAAGCCTGTCAGCCCTTAACTAGTCGTATCAAGTTGTATCTTTCTACCTCAAAAAATTCCATGTCGCTGTTAGATTCCATTAAGTCACTTTCTAAATCACAAGCCGAAGAAATCATTTCATTTCGCAGGCATTTACATGCGCATCCTGAACTTTCATACGAAGAGTTTAACACAGCAAAATTCATAGCGGAGAAACTCAGATCATTTGGCCTTCACCCTCAAGAAGGCGTTGCTGCTACGGGGGTTGTGGTCCTCATCCAAGGGAAAAATCCTGATAAAAAAACGGTTGCCTTACGGGCAGATATTGATGCCTTGCCTATTACAGAAGAAAATCAAGTTGCCTATAAATCTAAAAACATTGGCGTAATGCACGCGTGTGGGCACGATGTTCACACTTCCTCTTTGCTTGGAACAGCCAAAATTTTAAATGCCGTTAAAGATCAATTGGAAGGCACTATCAAATTGATCTTTCAACCCGGAGAAGA
>JANXRR010000098.1 GCA_025356795.1 Bacteroidia bacterium | reverse complement strand
CCCATCAATGGGTTGGTTTGGATGGGTGGGTTGGACTTTATGCTTCAGCAAGTGGCCATTAAAATTTATGATGGTTTTACATGTATCAAGCTGAAAGTAGGTGGCCTTGATTTTGAAAAGGAGTGCGATATTCTTCGTTTCATTAGAAGGAAATATTACCGTGAAGACATAACTATTCGATTAGATGCCAACGGTGCTTTCAAGGTAGAAGAGGCCATGTATAAACTTGAAGAACTTTCAAAATTTAACGTCCATTCCATTGAGCAGCCCATCAAAGCTGGTTCTGGAGAAATGCACCTCTTCTGCAAAAGCTCACCTATTCCCATTGCTTTAGATGAAGAGTTGATAGGAATATCAACAAGAGAAGAAAAAATAAAATTGCTGGAACATATAAAACCCCACTATATCATTTTGAAACCATCGTTGCATGGCGGCTTTTACTCATGCCACGAATGGATTCAACTTGCCCAAAGCCGGGGCATTGGCTGGTGGATTACCTCGGCTTTGGAATCGAACATTGGATTAAATGCCATTGCCCAATTCACCTCCAACTATCCTGTTCAATTGCCTCAAGGCTTGGGAACAGGTGGAATTTATGCCAACAATATTGCCTCGCCTTTAAAAGTGGAGAAAGGATTTTTGTCTCTTGGGGGTGAGGAGGCTTGGGATATTTCGGCCATTAGCTGAAGTTTAAAGCCCAACTTTACACTTTCGTGGAAACCTTTTCAACAGGTCAACTAACTTCGACAATGAAATCGAATAAGAACATTTGAAGAACTCAAGCTAAATAATTTAGTTTTTATTTGCTTTCTTTAAACTAATTGTTTTGTTTTGGCTAAAATATTTAGTTAATGAGCAATTACAAATTGAAACTCAAAAGCAAAAAGCTTATTTCAGGAAACTATCAGATTGATTTTACTGCTCAAGCTTCTTCGCAAGAGCTATACGGCTACTTATTAGCCGAAAAAAGTGTTTCTGTAAAAGAGGTAGTAGAAAAAATAGGCCGCCACATAGAAGCCATGCAAAATTCTGAGAGATACTACCAGCGCAACCTGTTTTCGTTAACCAATCGTGAAAATAATTCTGGCAAAATATTAATCTTTAAACGGTAATGGGAAAAGTTAACGAGAACATACGCGTGCGCAGAAAACAATTGCATCTCACCCAAGATCAATTTGCTCAAAAGATAGGAATCAAAAGATCTCTTGTTGGTGCTTATGAAGAGGGCAGAGCAGAGCCTCGATTAGAACTCCTGCAAAAAATGGCTGGACTTTTTAATATTTCAGTGGATCAATTAATTGGTGATGGAAGTGAAACTACAGCAACTGACGAGCGCAAATATCAACGCGGAAAGGAAGTACTTGTTGTAACCATAGATGAGTACCAGAAAGACAATATTGAATTAGTTCCACATAAAGCTGCCGCTGGCTACCTCAATGGCTATGCCGATGCCGAATATGTTAAAGAACTTCCGCGTTTTAAATTACCTTTTCTAAACACAGGCACGTATCGCGCTTTTGAAATTAGTGGAGACTCCATGCTCCCTATTTTACCTGGCACCATTGTGATTGGGGAATATGTGGATGACATACGAACTATTAAAAATGGGAAAACCTATGTGCTAATCACAAACAGAGAAGGAATTGTGTATAAACGAGTTTTCAATTATGTATCTGAAAGTGGAAAGCTTTTTTTAGTCTCTGATAATAGACACTACGCACCTTATCAAATTGATGCCGAAGATGTGGTAGAAGCATGGATAGCTAAGGCTTATATCAGTGTTCAATTTCCTGACATAGATTCTAAGAATGATATATCTGTAGAACAATTGGCGAGCGTGGTTCTCGATCTTCAAAAAGAAATACTCCAATTAAAATCCGATAAGAAATAAGTATCATTTGACAATGAACTCTGGTTAATTGAGCATCATTGAACCCCATAGTGTGTTATAATAACTAACAACAAGAAATAACCTTTGCGGGTTTTGCAGATCCCTTTTGCCCCTCTTTTCAATTTTGAAAAGAGGGGCTGGGGGTGACGCTGTTTAGCCCCTGATTACGAAGTTTTTCTTCCTACTCAGAAGAGATTCTCTGTATAATGTTATCAATGGTTTGTAGTGATTTAATGTTAAAACCCAACAACATAAAAATAGTTAATCATAGAAGTGATTGCCGATTATTCACAATCAATTTCAGTGTTTCACCTCGATTAACTTTTTGGGTGTTGGTTTCAATAAATTGAGGAATAAAACATAACTCTTTTGGCAATTCATATTTGGATAACTTATTAGCTAGCTTATCTAGTAAATCGTTCTTACTTACGTTCAATTCTCCTTCAAAAATCAAGATAAGTTTACTTCCTAATCTTTCATCTTCGCTACCTGCGAGGAAGAACCTGTTATGTATATTAAGTTCTTCAACCATTAATTTAATTTTTGATTCAACTTTTTCAGGGATAATTTTTATCCCTCCAGAATTGATTACATTATCCCATCTGCCGAGCCAAATAAATTTATTAACATCTATTAAGTCAACTAAATCATTGGTAACTATTTTTTCTTGAAGATGCGGGACCTTAATTACTAAGCAATTTCTTTCATCAAGTGAAAGCTCAATACCTTTCAGTGACTTGAAATAATTTTCTTTAGTAGGTCCGTTCAGTTTTTTTAAAGCAATATTGTTAGCAAGTGCAAAAACTGATAATGCGCGT
>JANXRR010000176.1 GCA_025356795.1 Bacteroidia bacterium | reverse complement strand
TTCCAACCAAGCACAATCACTCCATCTGTACCCACAAAGCGCAGCAACTCATCGCCTCCGCCACCATCGGCAAAGTTCACCCGCATTTGAAGCGTGAATGCTGCATGTTTATCGCTGGCATTATAATCGTGCACACTGCAGATAATGTCTGGCACATCGCGGCCATCTTTCCAATAGCGCAAACCACCCGAGCCATAAATGCGACTCGGCCCTTTTGAACTCGTCACCGTATGAAGCCCGGAAAACAAATGCACAAACAGATCACCCGCAATGCCAGTGCCATAATCCTGATAGTTTCTCCAACGAAAAAACCTTACGGGATCGTAGGCAATCTTTGGTGCGTTTCCAAGAAAATGTTCCCAATCTACCGTGCCAGCATTCGCATCGGTGGGGATTGAATATTGCCAAGCACCATTGCCTCCTTGCCTATCGTTCCAAGCCTCCACTAAAACTAAATCGCCAATTAACTTTTGGTCGAAAAGCTCACGTGCCTTCTCGGTCACGATAGAACTTACCCGCTGGCTGCCCACCTGAAATACTTTGCCCGTTCTCTTTTGCGTGGCTATCACTTCCGCGCCCTGTTCAAGTTTATGCACCATTGGCTTTTCGCAATACACATGCTTGCCTTTGTTCATGGCATCAATGGAAATGCGATCGTGCCAATGATCACTGGTGCAGATAATAACCGCGTCCACATCCTTTCTATCCAACACTTCTTGATAGTTCTTCGTGGTGAAGATGTCGTTACCATATTTCTCTTTCACCCGATCTAACCTACCTGTATACAGGTCGCACACACCCACTAATTTAACACCCGGCACCTCCAAAGAGGAAGCAAGATTATTGAAACCCATAATGCCCATGCCTATCACAGCAATGTTCACTTTGTCATTTGCACCATAGGTTTTATTAACCAGGGTAGACGCTGGCAATTCAATAGTATTTTTTTCCTTGGCGGAAAGAATAGCAGGTGCTGCCGCTGTGGCCAATGCCGTACCCAAAGCCTTCTTAAGAAAACTTCTGCGCGAAGAGTTTGATCTTTTTTCCATTTTTTTTATAGTTTTTAAGTGTATACCATTAATGGGTTTAAACCAATTTCATTCGGTTGAATGTAAAAATAAATTTTTGAAATCAAAATTTTATGCTCTGCCAATGGTTAACCGTATAGTAATTCCCGCTCGAATTAGGTGTACCTTTGCCGACTGACCTCCGAAATTCCTATAAACCACCCGATCCATCGGTAGCAATTTTACAAGAGGCTGTTAATTTATTCAACCGTTGAGCAAGCCTCTTCTAAAAAATCAAAAACTATGTCATTCGAAGATTTAAAACTCATTGAGCCAATTGCGCGTGCGCTCCAAAATGAAGGGTACACAGTACCTACACCCATTCAAGCTCAATCTATACCAGTATTATTAGACCGTAAAGATTTGTTGGGCTGCGCCCAAACAGGCACAGGCAAAACCGCAGCTTTCGCGATTCCCATTTTGCAACTGCTGCATCAAGACGAATTATTTCAGAAAGCTCCAGCGGGCATAAAAACGTTGATACTCACCCCTACTCGTGAGCTCGCCATTCAAATAGGTGAAAGCTTTGCCGCATACGGAAAGTTCTTGCGCATAAAACACACTGTAATTTTTGGTGGCGTTTCCCAGAAATCACAAACTGATGCATTAAAAGCAGGAGTTGATATTTTAATTGCCACACCCGGAAGGTTATTAGACTTAATGGATCAGCGGTTTGTTCATTTACAGCACATAAAAATGTTTGTGTTAGATGAAGCAGACCGTATGTTAGACATGGGCTTTATTCATGATGTAAAGAAAATAATTGCCAAGCTTCCAGCGAAGCGTCAGACATTGTTCTTCTCTGCGACTATGCCAAAAGAAATTGCTTCTTTGGCCAATAGTATCTTAACAAATCCTGTAAAAGTTGAAGTCACTCCGGTTTCATCGACCGCCAATACAATTAAGCAAGAAATTTATTTTGTTGAAAAGAATGAGAAGCGATCGTTGCTGCTTCACTTGTTGAAAAACAAAACAATGGAGACAGCACTTGTCTTTACGCGCACCAAACATGGCGCAGATAAGGTGGTGAAGGATTTAGTAAGGGCGGGTGTGGCTGCGGAAGCCATTCACGGAAATAAATCTCAGAATGCAAGACAACGAGCGCTGAGTAATTTCAAGTCTAAGCAAACGCGTGTGTTAGTTGCCACCGATATTGCTGCCCGGGGCATTGACATTGACAAACTTACTCACGTGATCAATTTTGAACTTCCTAACGTGCCAGAAACTTACGTTCACCGCATAGGCAGAACGGGAAGAGCTGGCGAAAGCGGAGTGGCATTCTCTTTTTGCGATACAGAAGAAAGAGATTTTTTAAGAGACATTCAAAAGCTTATTGGTAAAAGTATCCCTGTAATGGAAGATCATCCATATCACTCAACAGGCACTGATAGATCACGCCCTAGCGCAGCACCTTCGCCTCGACAAAGTTCACAAAGAAGACCACAAAGCGGAAATCAAAACAGGAACGGAAATTCTGGAAGAAGCTGGGCAAACGATAGAAGGGAGCGCAGGTAATTCTTGAATATTATTGTAGGTTCAATGAAAATAGACCTACAATAAATACTTTTCTAAAAACCCTTTAGAGTTAAGAACTTCCGATGTCGCAAAATGAAAATCATTCAAGTCTTCGGTAACAATGCAAGCACATTTGGCATTTACGGCTGAATAATATTCGAGGCCATCTTCAAAATCTTCGACTTCTTTATTTTGGATAGCAGATTTAACAACTTCTTTATCCGCAGAAGCGATCCAAAGTTTATTGACTAAAAGTTCGATTTTATTTTTTGCTTGAACGGTGCCGCTTTTTTTCTCGGCAAAATAAAACGCAATGGCCAGGCAAATTGGCGATGTGAACAATTGAAAGCGTTTGTTATCAGCAAGGCTAACGATGCGCGAAGAATAAGTATATAGTGGATATTCTTTATTCAGTACAGAAACAAGAATATTGGCATCCAAAAAGACCTTCATTTACGCGATTTAAAATATTCTTTTTTTAAGGCTTTGCGCGATTTTGCTTTTGTTTGGTATTCCATTTCTCCTTCTGATACCATGCTCACCCATTCTGAAATGGGAAGTGCTTCGAGATTTTTATATTGGCCATGAGTGATTTTTCTATAAAGAAACTCAGTGAGTCTAGATAAACTTACATTATTGGCCTCGGCAAATTGTTTTGCTTTGGAAATGATTTCATCATCAAAGCTTAGTGTTATCTTGGTATCCATAGTATGCCCTATATTTATACTACAAACTTATTAATTCCATACGTATAAAAAAAGCATTTCACGTTTTTTGAAAGGTTCAAATTAACCCCCAACTGAACTTGCCTTGCAGCAATTTTAAATCCTAGCCTGATAGGTGTATAATTCAAAATAACGACCTTTTTTCTCAATCAATTCTTCGTGTTTACCGCGTTCAACAATTTCGCCCTGTTCAACCACAAGAATTTGATCTGCTTGACGAATGGTGCTTAGCCTGTGGGCTATTACAAAGGTTGTTCTTCCTTGTAATAACTTTCGTAAGCTCTCTTGAATGAATGCTTCACTTTCGGTATCTAAGTTGGAGGTAGCTTCATCTAAGATAAGAATGCGCGGATTAGCCAAAATGGCCCTGGCAATAGCAATCCGTTGGCGCTGACCTCCTGAAAGCTTCACCCCTCTTTCTCCAATTAAAGTATCCAGCCCTTTTTCAAACCGATTGGTGAATTCATCAACATGAGCTGCGCGCACAGCACTTTGCAATTCATCAGAAGAAGAATTAGGTCTTGGAAATAAAATGTTTTCGCGAATAGTGCCTTCAAACAAAAAATCGTCTTGAAGCACCACACCAAGCTGGCCTCTATAATTATTGAGGCTTATCTTAGACAAGTCAATGCCATCAATGGTTATGCTACCGCTTTCTACATTTAAAAATGAAGCAGCCAATCCAGCAATAGTTGATTTACCTGACCCAGAAGTACCAACCAATGCGGTAACAGAACCTGCAGGTGCATTAAAATTTATATTTTTCAATACATCTTTCCCCTCTTCATAAGCAAATGAAACATTGCTAAATTCAATATCGCCTTTAATTGATTTGATTTTTTCGGTGCGAACAGAACCATCATCTTCAATGGTCATGTTCATGATTTCTTCCGTTCTGTCCAATCCTGCAAAAGCTTCTGTCAGTTGACTGCCAATATTGCTCATCTGAACAATAGGTGCAATCATGAAACCTAAATAAACTGTAAATGAAAAAAATTCTCCGATAGTAAGTTGATGATTGATGATTAAATATCCGCCAATGCCCATGATGGCGGTAGTAGCAAGGCCTAACAAGAAACTGCCCGAACTGGTAATTATACTGGTTGAGGTAAGACTTGCCTTTATATTTAAGAATAGTTTTTCAACACCTGCTTCAAAAGTTTTTATCTCTTGTTCTTCGGCATTAAACCCTTTGATAACACGAACACCATTTAAGGTTTCGGTCAAACGGCCTGTTACTTCGGCATTGATAACACCGCGTTCACGAAATATAGGCCTAATCTTCGCGAAGGCTTTTAAGGAAATGAATCCAAATATTAACACTGGCACCAGAACGTACAAGGTCATCATGGGGCTGATGCGAATGAGCAATACCAAGCAAATAACGGAAGTAAGTATACCACCCACCAATTGAACCAAACCAGTTCCAACTAAATTTCTCACACCTTCTACATCATTCATAATGCGAGAAACTAATGCTCCTGATTTAGTATTGTCGAAAAAACGCGTAGGCAAGCGAAGAATTTGTTTTTGAACCTTTACCCGCAACACAGAAATTAAATGCTGTGCTTCCACGCTCAAAATCTGAGTAAGCAAAAAAGAAGTTACAGATTGAATAAGAATTGATCCTGCGACAGCGGCCAACAAAATTTTGAGCATGTGTAAATCGCCCTTTACAATCACATCGTCCATCAGGTATTTTGTAGCACCTGGCAAAACTAAGCCTGAAAGCCTACTGATAACAATCAATATCAAGCCAACAAATAGAATATTTTTCCGAGGCCAGATAATGGTTTTAAAAACATGACCGATGGTAACTTTGGGTTTGGGCTTGCTCATAATTTTTTAAATAGGATTGCAAAAATCAACATATAAATTGACTCTACGCAATAGACGGATGTTAAGGTTGAATTATTTGATTTTTGCTAAAAAGCTTTGAGTTCTGAGCTACGCTCCTACTATCTTCGTAGCTCAAAACTCAAGCTATTAATTTAAAGTTGGTTGTAAATTGCCTTGAAAGTATGTGAAAAATCTTCGATTGAAGTGGGGGTTGCATATTCAGGTTTACGAATTGCATCGCCCAACAAATCACCTTCGTTCATGCCCTTCACTAATTCCAATAATTTGTCGGTGTAGCTTTCGCCATAACCCATGCCCAGCATAGCTCCCTTGGCATCGTTATATGGAAATTGAACATATTTCAAATCAGGCTTGCCAATGGCATTTCCATAGATTGTGGCAATTTCGTTAAAAGAATAATCGCGATTGCCTAACAAATAAGTATGCGACTTGCCTTTAAAATCCAACGCAAGTAAATGCTTAAGGGCAGCTGCCGCTATATCTTTTGTTGCCACCAACGAAAATTTCAAGTCTGCACGCTGAGGGCCGCCAATAATGCCCATGTTCTTGGCCATAGCAGGCATACCCAACGTGTTTTCCATAAAGTAAGCTGCTCTCAAATGAAGGAAGTCGATGCCATCCATCGAATTGAATGTGTCTTCCATGATCTGAAGACCTTGCACTATACCAGCGCCAGCCTTTAGGTGAGCACCTACACTACTCAAGGTTACCACATGTTTAACGGTGGAACCACCAAGGCCTTCAGCAATAGCGTTTACAATTTCTACCTGACCTGCCTGCACATCGGCAGCTTTAAGATCGCCAGCCACTAACACGTAAGCGGCATCAGCACCTGTAAATGCCTTTTTTAATAATATTGCATCATTAGCATTGCCGGCAAAATGTTGTGCACCTTTCGCAATCAGATCGGCTGCCTTGTTAGCATCGCGACTTACAATTCTAACTGTGTTGCCTTTTTCAAGAAGACCAAGGGTGATGAGCTTTCCAGTGTTTCCTGTAGCTCCAAGAATTACATACGTTTTCATAAATAAGTTTTTTAAGGGTTTTGTAGAGTCAACTACAATGAATTGAAACTAAAGATTCCTTTAAGCTCAAAAATATTTTAGTGCACTAGTTCAATATCTGGTTCGCAGCTAACAGGGAAGTTCACCGATCGGGCAATGAAACAAAACTCATGTGCTTGTGTGTGCAGTGCCAAAGCAATAGAAACCTCACCTGCACTAATAGTGATTTTGGGTCTTATCACCACTTTTTTAAAATGACCAGAACCATTTTTTTCCTCCACCATAATTCCTTCAGCATAGTCCACATAGCTGGTAACCACAATTCCATTTACTGCACACAAATGCAAATACCAAAGCATGTGGCACGATGAAATGGCACTTACCAATAACTCTTCGGGATTGTATCGCGTGGCATCTCCGCGAAAAGAAGGATCGGACGAACCAAGAATAGCGTCCTTTCCAGAAATGCTAATCTCATGATTGCGCGAATAAGATGAATAGGTTTTTGTGCCTTCACCTTTATTTCCAACCCATTGCACTTTTGTTGTATACTGGTGATCTTTCATGAACTTATGCGTAAGCTGTTAGTAGCAAGCTTAGGATTGTTAGAATTGATTAATAGTCATACTTAATTCCCATCAAAATTAATTCTTTTTAATAACCTTTGATAATGTTTAGTTCATGTGTCTTTATACTTAAAACTCATTACTAAATTTATGAAAATCGGCCTTCTATCAGATACTCATAGCTATCTCGATCCAAAAATTTTTACTCACTTTAATGCGTGCGATGAAATATGGCATGCAGGAGATATTGGTACGATGGAGCTGGCCAATGAACTTGAAAAATTCAAGCCACTAAAAGCTGTGTTTGGAAACATTGACGATAAAAGTTTGCAGGCTCGTTTCCCTGAGAATTTGCAATTCAGTTGCGAAGGCCTAACCATTTGGATGACTCATATTGGTGGGAGGCCTCCAAATTATAATCCTAGAATAAAAAAAGAATTGAAAACTTTTGTGCCCGATGTTTTTATCTGCGGCCATTCGCATATTTGCCTGGTGAAGAAAGACCCAGCTTATAACAATCTATTATTTTTAAATCCTGGAGCGGCTGGCAATCATGGGTTTCATGCGATCAAAACCTTACTGCGATTTGAAATTAAGGAAGCAAAGATACTTTCGATGGAAGTAATTGAGCTCGGAAAACGTGGACTCATTTAAACTTGAAAAGGTTTTTACTAAAAGATGTTACGCAAAAGATTTCAAATATCAAGACTGAGTTAGTCTATCGAGCATTTTGTGAACACGAAAATCCGTTTAAAAAAAAACCAACGGAAATTCTCCATTGGCTAATTTTCAAATCGAACAATCGAATATTATTTTTTCGCTGCTAACTTAGCTTTGAATTCTTCTTTGATCTTCTCGATATCTACGGATTTGGCAACAGGCTTGAAGTTTTCAACTTTCAATGCTGTTCTTCTGCGGGCAGACTTTGATTTATCTTTACGCGCTTTTCTTTTGAATCTGGTTACTGCCATGACTTTTTTGATTTTTAAGAGGCGCAAAAATAACCTTTGAAAGTTGTATTGCAATGATTTGACAGGAATTTTTCGGGAGAAAGCTTTCAAAAGCCGCTTGCTATGAAATTTCTTCGCAAATCCTGATTAGTTTTGGCGGTTCAGTTATGGAAAAACCCAGTTTACCCAAAGGCACGCGCGACTTCGGCCCGGCTCAAATGGCCAAGCGCCAGTTCATTTTCGACAACATTAAAAAGGTATTCCAAACCTACGGCTTCCAACCGCTGGAAACCCCCGCCATGGAAAACCTCTCTACCCTTACGGGGAAATATGGAGATGAGGGAGATCAGTTATTGTTTAAAATTCTTGATTCTGGTGAGTATCAAAAAAATCTTGTTGGTTCAGAATCATTTAAGGACTTATATAAAACTTCGTTTAAGGAAAGACATTTTGCTGAAACATTGTTAGGCGTTTTTCATGAATCGGAGTCAGCGCTTGAAAGACTCTCTCGATTGGTTTTCTCGTCTAATAGCGAATCACGAGATCCAAAGGCGATTTGCAGGCTAATTTATTCAAGAGATTTTGAGATTCATGTTATGATAGGTGTTCTTCAACCAGAACGAAATCTCCTTGAAGAATTCATCAAGAAGAACGATATTTTAATAGCTAATTCATTGATTGATTTTTACATAAAGGCAAATGTTTATGATGTCAATTATGCTGAAAAGCATGACAAACAGTTTTACCAATATATTAGAAATCGTTTCTTGCCGCTCTTTGCTGGTTATCTTTTCGATTTTTTAGTCCAAAGGAACTTAGAGATACTCGAAAAAATCCCGTCTAATAAAATCACACCTGAAATATCCGAAAAAGGCCTCCGCTACGATCTCACCGTTCCTTTCGCGCGCTATGTCGTGATGAACAAAGGCGAAATCACGTTTCCGTTTAAGCGTTATCAAATACAACCTGTGTGGCGAGCTGATCGTCCGCAGAAAGGCCGCTACCGCGAGTTCTATCAATGCGATGCCGATGTGGTGGGCACCGATTCATTGATCTGTGAAGCCGAAATTATTTTGATGATTAAAGATGTGTTTAAAGGATTGGGCATTCAAGAATATTCCATCAAAGTAAATCACCGAGGCATCTTGTCGGGGTTGGCAGAATTGGCCAATGCGAAAGAAAATGAATCGTCACTTTTTGTAGCCATTGATAAGCTGGATAAAATTGGCGAAGAAAAAGTACGAGAAGAATTGGCTTCGCGCGGCTTCGATCAAAACAGTTTGAACATTGTTTTTGAAATCCTGAATTTCAGCGGAAGCACACAACAAAAAATTGATTTCTTAACGGAGAAGTTTGCTAGCTCAACGGTCGGGCAAAAAGGAATTACCGACTTCAAGGAAGTATTGAATTTATTGGCAAACTATGGAACAACGGAAGATCATGTGGAGTTTGACATATCGCTCGCGCGAGGCTTGAGTTATTACACAGGCTGCATCTTTGAAGTGAAGATCAGCAACGTAGCCATTGGAAGTGTAAGTGGTGGTGGCCGTTATGACAACCTCACGTCTATGTTCGATGACAAAG
>JANXRR010000167.1 GCA_025356795.1 Bacteroidia bacterium | reverse complement strand
TCTTCTCTTTCTTTTCTTTTACTTTTTTTAGAGCAATGGTGAGCAAGTCTCCTTCGCCTGAATAATCAGCGAGAAGCGTGCCACCTTGCACTATCTCGCCTTTCAATATTTCTTCGGCTATAGGATCTTCCAGATATTTCTGAATGGCCCTGTTCAATGGACGAGCACCAAATTGTTGATCGTACCCTTTTTCTGATAAGAAGTCTTTTGCTTTATCGGTTAGCTCAACGGTGTAACCTAAGGCTGTAATTCGCACAAAAAGTTTTCCTAAAGAAAGATCAATGATCTTGTGAATGTCCTCACGTTTCAATGAATTGAATACAATTACATCATCTAAACGATTTAAAAACTCGGGTGAGAAAGCACGCTTTAATGCACTTTGTATAGTGCTACGCATATTTTCCTCAACGTTCTCTTGTTTCGATTTGCTGGCAAAACCAATGCCGCTGCCAAAGTCTTTCAAATCACGCACTCCTATGTTGGAGGTCATGATGATGATTGTATTTCTAAAATCTACTCTGCGGCCAAGGCCGTCAGTTAAAATACCATCATCTAATACTTGAAGTAAAATATTGAAAACATCGGGATGCGCTTTTTCAATTTCATCTAACAGCACCACACTGTAGGGCTTTCTCCTAACCTTTTCAGTTAATTGTCCGCCTTCTTCATAACCCACATAACCTGGAGGTGCTCCCACCAATCGAGATACGGAGAATTTTTCCATATACTCACTCATATCTATGCGCACCAAGGTATCTTCTTTATCGAAGAGATAAGTGGCTAAGACTTTTGCGAGCTCTGTTTTACCTACCCCTGTTGGGCCAAGAAATATAAAGGAACCAATTGGCTTTTTAGGATCTTTCAGACCAACACGTGTGCGTTGAATTGCTTTTGTTAATTTTTTAATCGCCTCTTCTTGACCAACCACTTTTCCGCTTAATGAATCGCCCATACCAAGCAACTTATTGCTTTCTTTTTGCGCAATGCGATTGGCTGGTATGCCAGTCATCATGCCTACCACATCGGCAACATTGTCTTCAGTAACGGTATATTTTTCAGTGCGCGTTTTTTCTTCCCAACGGGCTTTAGCTAAATCAAGCTGTTCAATCAGTTTCTTTTCTTTATCGCGAAGTTGCGCAGCTTCCTCATACTTTTGGCTTTTCA
Organism: Bacteroidia bacterium; assembly: GCA_025356795.1. Classification (GTDB taxonomy): domain Bacteria; phylum Bacteroidota; class Bacteroidia; order Cytophagales; family Cyclobacteriaceae; genus ELB16-189. The sequence continues at coordinate 3,517 of JANXRR010000167.1, read as the reverse complement.
CTACGCGGTTCTTTTCTTTCTTCACGTCCTCAATGGCCTCTTCAAACTTTACAATGTCTTCAGGCACATGAATGTTGTTGATGTGAACGCGCGCGCCAGCTTCATCTAACACATCAATTGCTTTGTCAGGAAGAAAGCGATCGCTTATGTAACGATCGGAAAGCTTTACGCACGCATCGATGGCTTCTTTTGTATACGTTACGTGATGATGATCTTCGTATTTCTCCTTTATGTTATCTAAGATTTGGATGGTTTCATCAACGGTTGTAGAATCAACCATTACCACTTGGAATCTTCTGGCTAAGGCACCATCCTTTTCAATGTATTGGCGGTACTCATCTAACGTGGTGGCTCCAATGCATTGAATTTCGCCACGGGCTAATGCTGGCTTAAACATATTGGAAGCGTCCAACGATCCTGAAGCTCCGCCTGCCCCAACAATAGTATGGAGCTCATCAATGAACAAAATAACATCGGCAGATTTTTCGAGTTCGTTCATTACTGCTTTCATACGTTCTTCAAACTGGCCGCGGTATTTTGTGCCTGCAACTAAAGATGCGAGATCAAGCGTTACCACTCGTTTGCCAAATAACACCCTAGAAACTTTCTTTTGAATGATTCTCAAAGCAAGGCCTTCGGCAATGGCAGTTTTACCAACACCAGGCTCACCAATTAGTATTGGATTATTTTTCTTTCTACGACTTAAAATTTGAGCGACACGTTCAATTTCTTTTTCGCGCCCAACGATAGGATCAAGTTTATTATCTTCCGCCAGTTTGGTTAAGTCGCGCCCAAAATTATCGAGCACGGGAGTTCTTGACTTTTCTCCAGGTCCTTTTTTCTCTTTGCCCGTTGAACCCGTACTTCCGCTGCCAAACATTTTAGAAGAATCATCATCTGGGTCATCCGTATCTGAGGAAGCCATAGGCTGCTTATCCTGATACTCTAACATTTCTTTCACCACATCATAGGCAACATCAAATTTGTTTAGTAATTGAGTTGCCAAGTTATCTGGATCACGAAGTATGGAAAGCAACAGGTGCTCTGTACCGATCAATTGTGCTTTAAAAATTTTTGCTTCCAGGTAAGTAATCTTTAATACTTTTTCGGAAGCTCGTGTGAGTGGAATGTTAGCTAAATTTTTTATTTGAAAGGTTGCTGTGCCTTTCGATATTTTTTCGATTTCGCCACGAAGATCATCTAACGGAACGCCCAGTTTTTTTAACACCGCCACGGCTACACCTTCGCCTTCACGAATCATTCCCAATAGAAGATGCTCCGTACCAATATAATCGTGCCCTAACCTTAATGCTTCTTCGCGGCTTAGGGATATTACTTCCTTTACCCGGTTAGAGAATTTTGCTTCCATATTTGCCATTTGAGTATTGTAAATGTAAAGTTTAACAATGATTAATATTACTTCAACTAAACTTTTTTCAATCAAAGATATTGTAACACAAACACCGACCTAAATTTATTTGTTCAAATCTACTTTTTGTGAGGCTTTCAGAATTCTCAGAGAGTCAGGTCCGGCACAAAATAAAAGATCAATCAGCGAAAGGTTGTTTACAAATGTATTGCCAAAAACTTGGTAGTAGGGTACAGAGTTATAAAATGAGAGGGCTTTGTCATGTTTCTTGGCATTAATTATCGATCTTAAGTCTTTGATTTCCTTTCCAACTTCTTTTTCGTAAGACACAGTTTCCGAAATGGGGATACTTAGTTTCAAGTTTTTCAGACACAATGACAGAATATTCAAATTTAAAGTGAAAAGAAATTCATGCTTTTGGTAAATGATTTCTTTTAAAGCTTCTGAATAATGTTCGTAAAAAGGTGCTTTGGCGTAAGCCGATTGAATGGTTCGCCAATGAATGTTTTGCCATCTGCTTTGATAATCTATTCTAACATTTTTCGAAACCATTTTTGTTTCGGTTTTAGTAATAGGTACACTTAAAAGTTGTATTCCCTTGTCGGTGTTTATATAGCATCGGTTGCGACAACTTTGCTTTTCAAAATGCTCTTTTACTTCCAGTACTACTTCATCCGCACTTATAATTCCACAAAAGAATGCTAAACTAGGCAGATAGTGAGGTTCAATTATTACAACTTTGTTTGGTGCAGACTTGTTCATGTAAGCGCAAAATTGCTATTTACCTTCTTAAATTTATAGTGGATAAAAATAAATCTGTGGTAGTTTGCTTTCGTTTAAAAGTTGCACTTACTATCGCTGTGCTGCTCTTGCTAGAATCGTGTACAAATAACGATATTGTTAGACTTCCTACTGGGGTTCCACTTCCGTTAAATTCCTGTTCCACTAATTTTCAATACGGTTACACCAATAAGTCGTCTTATTATCCTGGCGAAAATATAACGGCCTTTCTTCAATCTAATGCTTCTATACCAAGTTGCAAGCTTGATTTATATGATGTTAATGGAGAAATAGTTTACAGCGTAACATCTTCATTATTTTCGCAATCTGTTGCCTCCAATGCATCAGAAAATGGTTACGGTTTTCTTCCGAGTGTTACTTTTCAGGCACCTTCAACTTTAAAAAGTGGAGTTTATTTAATTGAGCAGCAGATTCCCATTGTCATAAAGACACATTCTTTTGTTGATTTAATGATCGTGTATTCAGATAATACTGCCAATGCTTATGAAAGGTCGGGAGGGAAGAGTTTATATTCTACTGAAGGAAGACCAATGAGAGTATCTTTTTTGAGACCCATTACGCTTCAGGCCAATGCAACATTTTGTCTTAAATGGTTTACAAGACTTCAAAATATTTCTGTTGGATACGTATCTGATCGTGACTTAGAAGATTATGCATCTATTGAACAATCCAAAATAATTATCCTTCCTGGACATAGTGAATATTGGACTCGCAGGGCTCGTGAAAACTTCGATAGGTTTGTTGACACAAAAGGTCATGCGCTCGTTTTATCTGGTAATACTATGTGGTGGCAAGTGCGCTACTCAGATAATTTTAATGAAATGATTTGCCACAAGGATACAAATTTAGATCCTGTTACAGACGTAAAATTTAAAACCATTAATTGGTATGAAAGTGTTTTGAGTTATCCTATTATTAAAAGTATAGGTGCTGATTTTAATTTTGGTGGATATGGGTTAAAATCAGATGGCGGCTGGGATGGCTATAAAATCACCAACCCGGCTTCACCTTTGCTACAAGGAATCAATTTAAAACGAGGAGATATACTAAAACTCCCGAGCGGTGAATATGATGGCGCGCCTATTGCCTTTTTTGATGCGCTTGGTTTTCCAGTGTTAGATAATAGAGAGCTTAAGTTCTTCAAATATGAGTTGATAGGTTTTGACAAAGGTTCCAGATTTGATAAAGAAACAATTGGTACGTTTATCGCTTTTCAGAAAACACCCTCATCAGGTATAGTTATAAATACTGCAAGTTACGATTGGTGTTCAGCCAAAGGTATGGGTGAGGGGGATAAAATAAAGACAATAACATATAATGCCATTACTAAACTTTTAAATGGGCAGA
>JANXRR010000150.1 GCA_025356795.1 Bacteroidia bacterium | reverse complement strand
CGCCTTTTTCGCTTGAAAGTGATACTTGCCACGTTGCTCCAAATTTATCCTCAACCCAACCATATCGCTCGCTCCAATCATATTTGTCTAGGGGCATCAATGCCTTTCCACCATCCATCAGTTTGTTCCATACTTCATTTGTTTCAGCTATAGATTCGCACGATACAAAAAATGAAATAGAGGGATTGATCTTAAACTGAGGCCCACCATTCAAGCCCATAAATTTTTTGCCCGCTAATTCAAAGGTTACTACCAGGGGAGATTTATGTGTAATTTTTGCTGATTTGAAAATGGCAGAGTAAAAATCTGCTGCCTCTTTTGCTTGCCCATCAAACCAAAGGCAAACATAAATTTGATCTTTCATGACGCTAACTATTTTCATTCAAGATAATACTTTACACGTTGGTATGAAATAGTTTTCTGAATGTGATTATTTTTTGCGCGGATAAACTAAAAGGAATTTCAAATTAAAAAGGGGGTGTTGCGCTAAGAAATTTAAGTGGCTACCATAGCGGTTTATCAAACTCACTCCTGAAATAAAAAGGGTTTTGATATAATCATTTTGTCATACCTAAAAATTTGCTTACATTCATTTAATAAGTAATTAACTTTCCTTTATCATAATTCAAATTAATGATAACGATGAGCTCCGATTTGCCTATCAACGAGGAACAACGCTTAACTGCATTAAAGGAATATGCTATTTTAGATACACCGCCAGAAGAAGAATTTGACGGCTTAGTCAAAATTGCCTCTGAAATATGTAAGGCACCCATTTCACTCATTACTTTAATAGATTCAGAAAGGCAATGGTTTAAATCAACGGTGGGGTTGAATGTAAAAGAGACTCCACGAAACCAGGCTTTTTGTGCCCATGCAATAGATAACCCCAATTCTATTATGAGCATCACAGATGCGCGAAATGATCTGCGCTTTTCTGATAACCCCCTTGTAACAGGATATCCAAATATAGTTTTTTATGTGGGCGTTCCATTAGTAAACCCTGACGGATATGCCCTTGGTACACTCTGTGTAATAGACAATAGGCCAAGGGAATTATCTGAAAAGCAACTTGAAATGCTTGCTATTTTATCGAGGCAGGTGGTAAAATTATTGGAGCTGCGAAAGAAGAATTACCAACTCCAACAAACGAAATTAAAGGCTCAACAAGCGAACATATTTTTGCGAACAATTATTGATAATATACCGATCAACCTATACGCAAAGAACAAGAAGCTAGAGAAAATTATGGCCAATAAATCCGAATATGAATATTTGGGATTTACTTCTGAAAGTGAGCTGCTGGGCAAACTAGATCAGGAAACTATAATGTCTGAATTTGCAGATGTGGGAAAACACCATGATCAACAAGTTTTGAATGGGGAATTGGTAGTTAACTACGAAGCGAAATTTCTTAGAAAAGACGGAACGTTCAATTGGCTTTTGGTTTCAAAGGTGCCCTTGCGCGATGAACATAATACTATAATTGGTATTATTGGCCTAGGACTTGATATTACTGAGCAAAAGAGACTGAGTGAGCAATTGGAAAAATCGGAAAAATTATTTCGGTTAATTTCAGAAAACTCAAAAGACGTAATAAGTCTGCATAGCCTTGATGGTTTTTTCCAGTATATATCACCCTCATGTATTAACCTTCATGGGTACAGTCAGGCAGAATTGATTGGAACTTTTGCAGGTCTCACCGTTTATCCTCTAGATTTTGAGAGCCATGTTAAAGATTGGAATTTGCAACTTGATAAGATGAGAAATAATCTTGAAACCGATCAAGTACAATTCAGGTTATTAACAAAACATAAAGGCCCTGTTTGGGTGGAAGCAGTATTAAAACCAGTTTTTGAAAAGGAAGTAATGAATGGATATCAGGTTATCCTTCGCGATATTTCTCTGAGAAAAAAAACTGAAGAAGATTTAGTGGAGTCAAGAACATTGGCCGAACAAGCAGCGAATGCAAAAAGTCAGTTTCTAAGTGTTATGAGCCACGAGATAAGAACGCCTTTAAATGGAATTCTTGGACTTACTGACATACTTAGCAGGGAAAATCCGAGGGCAGATCAGCTTGAAAAAATAAGCTTATTGAAATTCTCTTCACAGAATTTATTAACTATTGTTAACGACATCCTTGATTTTAATAAGATTGAATCTGGTAAAACTGATTTAGAGATTATTCCTTTTGATCTTAAAGGGCTTGTCAAACAATTTTTTAAAACATTTGAGTTTAGAACTTTAGAGAAGCAAATAACATTAACCTTAGATGTTGATGAGAGCATACCAGATCTTTTGATGGGCGATTCATTGCGACTGGGGCAGATCATGAATAATTTAATCGGCAATGCAATTAAATTTACCACTCAGGGATATGTTCATATTTCGGTTAGAGAATTAACCTCTAATCAAGAATATCACACAATTCGATTTTCAATTAAAGACACAGGTATTGGAATTCCTAAAGATAAGCTATCCACAATTTTTGAAATCTTTACCCAAGCTAATTTGGATACATCCCGAAAATTTGGTGGCACAGGGCTAGGACTTTCGATAACAAAAAAAATATTGTTGTTAATGAATTCCGAAATAAAAGTGGAAAGCGACTTAGGTCATGGCGCAACATTTTTATTTGATCTTCAACTTGGGCATGTTGCCAATATTTTTGCGGTTGAAAACACACAGGAAAAAGAGAAGATAACAGCGTCTCTCCATATTTTAATAGTAGATGACAATCATGTAAACCTACTGGTTGCAGCCAATTATATTAAAAGTTTTGGTCATTCAGTTGTAACTCTTTTAAGTGGCAAAGAAGCATTGGCCTCGTTAGAAATAGAACGGTATCACATCATCTTTATGGATATTCAAATGCCTGATATGAATGGGTATGAAACAGTTAAGTTGATAAGAGATCGAAAGGATGAGTACCACAAAACGGTACCCATAATTGCGCTGAGT
>JANXRR010000095.1 GCA_025356795.1 Bacteroidia bacterium | reverse complement strand
TTATTTTTTTAAGATAGTCATCGTGTTGCTTTGCTGTTTCAGGTGCTTGTTGAACATTGTACTTGGTAATGTTAGCCGTATAGCGGATAAACTCATAGCTTATCATTTCATACGGCTCTTTTACAGGGCAAACAGAACCTGTTCTTGGCGAGTATAAAAGTATTTCAACATTCCATCGATTAGCCTGTATTCCAGGATCTGTAGAAAGCCATTCTTGGACTTGCGCTTTGTCAGTAGAATTAAAAACAAATATTCCACCACCTCCATCAAAAGGTCCGGCTGCAATTAACTTTTCTTCTTTGGCAAGCCGCTGGATGTTGGCCATGTGGCCAGCCATTATTTTATCAACCTCTTCTTTTGGCAATTCTGCTTTGTCTGCTTTTTTGTTCAGGAATACAAATGCGAATTTTTGCCCCTGCGCATAGCAAAGACACGGAATTAAAAGGATGGCAAACAATAGGTTTTTCATATGGAAGTTGATGTTGGTTTTCTTTTAACACTTATCAATAATACACCAGCTAAAATAAATAATGTTCCAACGAATTGAAGAACAGAAATGGGTTCGCCAAGAAAAAAGTAAGCTTGTAAAATAGTAGAAACTGGCCCAATGCTACTTACAATTGCCGAGTTGTTTGATCCAATTCTTTTAATAGCTTCGGAAATAAGATACGATGGAATAACAGTTGCAATTATGGCCATTAAAAAACTATAGGCGTAAACGTTGGTTTCAAGATGGAGAAGCGAGCGATTCGAAGAAACATAAAAATGAGTGATAACCCCTACCGCTGCAAAACCCATTGCATAGCTGTTAAATTTGGCAGCCCCCACTTTTGGAATTAATCTGCCACTACCAACAATATAAGCAGCATAAGTAAAGGCACAGGCAAATATTAATATAGCCCCAATGTAAAATTGATTAGTGGAAACTTGGTGAACAGAAACTTCCCCAGAAAAGGCAATGGCAAGCCCAGTATAACTGATAATAATAGCTATCCATTGATATTTAGTGATCCTTTCCTTATAAACAATGGATGACATTACCACTACCAATGTGGGATAAATAAATAGTATCAATCGCTCAGTGCTTGCAGATATAAATTGAAGTCCGATAAAGTCTAAAAGACTACTTATATAGTATCCTAAACAACCTATGAAAGCAATTTTGGCCCATTGTTTAATAGTAAATTTAATATTGTTCCCTTTTTTGGAAATAAACCATGCCGAAGAAAAAAAGACAGGTAATGAAAAAATCATTCGTAATGCCAATAGACTAACGGCATCAACCTGGGTGTCGCGATAGGCCAATTTTACCAAAATAGCTTTAGATGAAAAGCAAATTGAACCAAACAAGCACAAAATTATACCTAAAAAAAAATATTTATTAGACTTCAATGGTTTGAAGAGTTAAATGGGAGCCTTTTAAAAAGGAAGTGTAAACTATGTAAATCATGAAATGAAAAAGGTATTAAATTTGATTCTTGATATAGGGTTACCAAATTAAAATATGAACCATAAAGATTGTCAATTGAATATAATATGATGATTACTGGCGAAAATTATAAAGGAATAGACTTTGTTAGAATCTCCTCATTACCTGAAGAGCAAAGACTCAAAATTAATGTTACTTTTAGTATATATAAAATAATAAAGATACTGAGAGACAAAGAATTATTGAAAGATTGCATTCAGTATGTTGACTATCAAGATTGGTATACAAAAACCTACTCTGCATCTGAAAGAATTGTTTGGAAACCAATCGATAAAAGAGCAATTTATTTTCCCAATTCCAAATCCAGAAGAGTATTGCGATAACAAGATTCCTTGTTAAAGATCTTCCTTTAAAAGATCTCATTTTAATCTGTTTAAATTAGGAAGAGGCCGCCTAAAATTACCTAAATAGGTGAAAAACAGAGCCTTCTAAAATATCACTATAAAAGTTGTCCACAAATAATGGCTTTATCAAACGATTAATATAATTCAGATTATCAGCGTTTTAACTAGTGACTTTAAGATAATGTTGATAAGTGATAAATTTTGTGGAATACTATTTCGGCTTTTGCTTGCAATTTTATAACTATCTGAAAAAGAAGGCGTTTAATATTTTCGTTAACAATATATGAATCGATTTGCCTTGAGTGTTTTTCTTTATTTATCAGCCATTACCATTGGCTTTTCTCAAAATCCAAGAGTGGTTAAAATTTCTGAAATAGAAAGTTTGATTGTTACTAAAAGTGATAAAATTCAAGTCATCAACTTTTGGGCAACTTGGTGCGCTCCGTGCGTAAAAGAAATGCCCATTTTGGAAAAAGCAAACCTAGAAAATGGCAACATTAAAGTAACACTTGTAAGTCTGGATCTTGACATTGATCCATCACCAGAAAAAGTATTTAAATTTGTAGAACGAAAGAAAATAACTTCGCGAGTTTTAATTCTGGATGAGCACGATCCCAACTCTTGGATCGATAAAATTGACAATCAATGGTCAGGGGCTTTGCCCGCAACCCTTTTGGTAAATACTAAAACAGGTAATAGAAAATTTATTGAAAGAGAACTTCGCGAGGGAGAACTTGACGATTTAATAAAACAGTTAAATTAAACAGAATGAAAAAAGCCATACAAAATGTTTGCCTACTTGTCATTTTAATAAGTGCAACCCAATCGATAAAAAAAGGATATGGTGTCGGGGATATCGCAATTGATTTTAAACTAAAAAATATTGACGGAAAGATGGTGTCTTTATCAGATTATAAAAGCGCCAAAGGATTCATTGTTATTTTTGATTGTAATTCTTGTCCTGTTTCAAAATTATATAACACAAGAATAATAGCGTTAAATAAAAAGTACTTGTCTTTGGGTTTCCCCGTTGTTGCTATCAATTCTAATGATGAGCAACAATCACCTGATGACTCATATGCCGAAATGGTGAGTGAGGCCAACAAGAAAAAATATGATTTTGCATATTTGCACGACCAGTCGCAGGAGGTGGCTCAAACGTATGGTGCCACTAATACTCCCCATGTATTTGTTTTAAGCAAAAACGGGCTAAGTCTCAAAGTAGCTTATATTGGTGCTATTGACGATAATTCAAGGGATGGGTCAAAAGCAGAGAAAAAGTATGTTGAAAATGCAGTGGATGCTTTATTAAATGGAAATCAAGTTCCTGTTACTAAAACAAAAGCGATAGGCTGTGGCATAAAATGGAAAGATGCTTAAAGCATGGTGAGAATATCATCGACATATTCTCTTGAGTTGCTAAGTCTTGGCACTTTGTTTTGCCCCCCCAACTTACCTCTTCTTTTCATCCAGTTATAAAACGTTCCTTCAGCCACCGAATGTATTTTTGGCAGTACGAGCGCCAAGTCTTGAAATCGTTTGGAGTCATAATCGGAGTTCACTTTTCTAAGGGTTTGATCTAATATCAAAGTAAAATTCTCCATGCTATCGGGGCATTTTTTAAACTCTACAATCCATTCATGGCCTCCTCGTTTGTCCTTTTCGAGGTAAATGGGTGCTGCAGTATAATTGTCAATTACGGCTCCTGTTTTCTCGCAAGCATGTGTAATGGCTATTTCTGCATTTTCGATAATCACCTCTTCTCCAAATGCGTTTATAAAGTGTTTGGTTCTACCAGATATTCTAATTCGGTGGGGAGATTTGCTTGTAAATTTAACAGTGTCGCCAATATTATATCTCCAAAGCCCAGAGTTGGTGGAAATTACCATGGCATAGTTCTTCCCAATTTCAACATCGCTGAGCCCTACGGTTTGAGGGTACTCTTTGTCGAACTCTTCCATAGGTATGAATTCATAAAATACGCCATAGTCAAGCATGAGTAAGAGATCTTCAGAATTTTTTTGGTCTTGAATGCCGAAAAAGCCCTCGCTGGCATTATAGGTTTCCCAATAATTCATTTGGTCACCTGGAATCAAACTTTTAAAAAGATTTCGATAAGGAGCAAACGCTACTGCACCATGAAAAAACACTTCTAGGTTTGGCCATACTTCCAGTATGCTACTTTTCTTTTGTACATCAAGTATTCGCTGTAAAAGAAGGACCGTCCAAGTTGGCACTCCAGAAATGTGCGCCACATTTACTTTTGATGTTTCTGAGGCAATTTTATCAATTTTTTCTTCCCAATTGCCCATAAGAGCAATCTCCAGGCTTGGCGTTCTAATAAACTCAGCCCAAGGAGGAAGATTTTGCATAATCAAGGCAGAAACATCTCCGTAGTGGGAAGTTGCTGAAGGATCAAATTCATTTACTTGATAACTGCCTCCAATACCTAAGCCTTTGCCGCTAAAAATTTTTGTGGCAGGATAATTATTCACATAAATGGAAAGTAAGTCTTTGCCTCCCTTGTAATGGCACTCTTCAATTGCTTCCCAGGAAACTGGGATAAATTTACTTCTTGCGTTGGTTGTACCCGATGACTTTGCAAACCATTTTATCTCGGAAGGCCAGAGAATATTTTGCTCTCCACGAAGCAGCCGATCTATGTAAGGGTATAGTTGTTCGTAGGTGTGAACAGGCACTCGCCTTTTAAAGTCTTCATAATTTACGATGTCCTCAAAAGAATATCGCTGACCAAATTCTGTATAGCGTGCTGTGCTCAAGAGCTTCTTTAAAGTTTCATCCTGCACATCATGTGGATATTTCATGAAAAGCTCTATCTGATGGATTCGCTTTTTCATAACCCAAGTAAGGAATGAATTAAGTATCTGCATGCCACTACAAACGTAAGAGGGTAAAAGTACTCTCTTAAAGCAGATAACCAAAACAAGACGAAGAGGCTCGCAACCTATTCGTTAGAAACGGGAAGGGTTGCTGTTCTTGATTTTTTAAGTTGAAAGTTTTGCCCCAAATAAACTTTGCGAACCATGGGGTCATTGGCAAGTTCTTCTGATGAACCTGATCTAAATAATTTGCCGTCTACCATTAAATAAGCTCGATCGGTAATAGAAAGGGTTTCATCCACATTATGATCGGTAATTAAAATGCCAATATTTTTCTTCTTAAGCTTTGCTACAATGGACTGTATTTCTTCCACAGCAATGGGATCTACCCCTGCGAAAGGTTCATCGAGTAATACAAATTTTGGATCTACAGCAAGAGCTCGGGCAATTTCAGTCCTTCTTCTTTCACCGCCCGAAAGCACAATACCTAAATTTTTGCGCACATGAGTCAAGCTAAATTCTTCAAGCAATTGTTCTACTTTGTCTTTCCTATCACGGTTGCTCATATCACGCATTTCTAAGGGTGCCAAAATGTTTTCTTCCACGGTTAGCTTTCTGAAAACAGAGGCTTCTTGTGCTAAATAACCTATTCCTAATTTTGCCCGCTGATACATTGGCAACTGCGTAATGTTTTCATTCTCAAGAAAAATGTTCCCTGAGTTGGGTTTTATCAAACCTACAATCATGTAGAAACTGGTGGTTTTACCCGCGCCATTTGGCCCCAAAAGACCAACAATTTCTCCTTGCTCAACCTCAACGGTAACGTCATTGACAACGGTGCGTTTTTTATATTTCTTGATTAGGTTTTCGGCTCGTAATTTCATAATTAATTATTTTCTAAACCTGTAAGGCCTTAGAGGCCTTACAGGTTTACTTTAATTGATGCTCAAATTTAATGTCTTTTATCCGAAGCTGTATAGAAGTGTTTCCGTTAAACGAATTTTCTTCGATGGTATACGCCATGCTGAATGGTTGTTTACCTTTGATTTGATCATAACATTCCATCATATCAAAGCCAATAGAATTGAAGAAGTTACTATTGTTTTCTTGACCTGCAAGAAAGCGGATGTGTCGATCTTTCATATTTGATAGTGAGTTGATTACTGAAACATTCTTAGATTCAAAAACAGGGCTTAGATTTTCAGGACCGAAGGGAGCCATTTGTTTAAGGACACTAATAAATTTTGGAGTAATGGAATCAAAATTTATAATCTGATCGATATCTATTTTTGGTGTTAGCATTTCTTCAGAGATGCACTTTTTAGCTATCTCTTCAAATCGCTCTTCAAATGCTTTTAAGTTTCGTTTGTCCATTGTTAAACCAGCTGCATATTTGTGACCACCAAACTTTTCAAATAGATCGCTGCACTTTACAAGCGCGGCATATAAATCAAAACCAGCAATGCTTCTGGCCGAGCCAGTTACTTTACCTTCCGATTCAGTTAAAATTATAGTGGGGCGATAATATTTTTCAATACACCTAGCAGCAACTATGCCAATTACTCCTTTATGCCACGTTTCTTTAAATAATAGAGTTGATTTTTTTGATTGAAGGGTAACATCTGCTTCAATCATTGCAAGCGCATCTTCAGTTGTAGCAAGATCAAAACTCCTTCTCAAATCATTTTTAAGATTTAGTTTTTCAGCAAACTCTAGAGCCTGACTCTCAGTGGAAGAGGTTAATAATTCTACCGCGCTATTGGCATGAGCAACTCTGCCTGCCGAATTAATGCGAGGGCCAAGTGTAAAAACAATTCCAGAAATATCGAGATCATTTTTTATGCCCGCAATTTCTTTTAGTGCTTTTAAGCCAGGCGAAGGATTTTCATTTAACTTTTTAAGGCCAAAATAAGCCAAAACTCTATTTTCACCATTAATAGGCACTATATCTGAAGCGATGCTAACGGAAACTAAATCTAAATATTGAGCAATGTCTGTTTCAGGTTCATATTTTTGGGAATAGGCTTGAATCAGTTTGAAGCCTAAGCCGCATCCGCTCAATTCATCAAAAGGATACTCACAATCGGTTTGTTTTGGGTCAAGCACAGCAATTGCTTGAGGAACAGACTCTCCCGGTAAGTGATGATCGCAAATAATAAAATCAATTCCTTGGTTAGCTGCCAATGCTACCATTGCCGAAGCTTTAATTCCCAAATCAAGTGCAATTATAAGTTTGAAATTATTGGTGGCAGCCCACTCAATACCTTTTTCAGAAACGCCATACCCTTCTGAGTGCCGATCAGGGATATAGTATTCAACCTGATTGTAGAAAGTCTTTAGGTAGCTAAAGACGAGCGCAACGGAAGTTGTTCCATCCACATCATAATCTCCGAAGACCAAAATCTTTTCGTTCGAATCTATTGCTGACTTTATTCTAGCAACAGCGTTAGTCATTCCCTTTAAAAGGAAGGGATCGTGAAGCTGATCTAACGATGGCCTAAAGAATTCTTTGGCGGCCTCAAAAGTTGAAATACCTCGTTGAATTAAAATTGAAGTAAGAAAGGGGTTTAGGTTGATAACCTTACTTAGTTTTTCTACTTCATCAACAGGAGGGTTAGGCTTGAGTATCCATCGCTTTTCCATAACTAGTAAAATAAAAAAGCAGTACTTAACGTTTAAGCACTGCTTTTTAATGAATTAATGAACTTCTTATTTAGAACCTTTTGGCTTTTCTGCACCAACACCTTCTAGAACATCTTTTAATTCTACGCGAGTGGCGTCTTTGTAAGGAACTATCCAAGCATCACTCACGCCCATTTCTCTTAGGTACTTTTTAAAGGTATTTGCCTCCCAATAGTCTCTAAAAATACCAATGGTTATTTTTTGAGGTTCACCTTCTTTTACCTCGCCTCCAAAATTAGGATTGTTTTCAAAATACTTAGCTAGATTCTTGTTCTTAAAGGCACCTATTTGAACTTTAAAAACTAAGCCTTTTGAAAAATCCATAGGATTTGGTGGTGGAGGTGTTTCAAGCTTTTTTGCAAGCTCTGCCTTGGTGGTGGTAAGTTCGGTTCTTGCTGTGTTGAGCTGACTTTCAAGTTCGGCAAGCCTTGCATCTTTTTCTGAGAGGCTCGTTTGAAATTTAGCTACATCGCCTTTCAAGGCAGTAACTGTATTGTCTGCGGTTTGCTTTTGATCCACTAACGTCTTTAGGTTGTCTGGGTTCTTAGCAAATTCTTTTGCTTTCTTTTTCCATTCCTTTTTTTCTTTTTTGGATAGCTGGGCGAAGGTTTGTGCGCCCGCGAAAAGAAGAACTAAACAGAGAACGATGACTTTGTTTTGCATTTGCTTTAGAGTGTTTATTCAATGTTAAAAGTAATAAAATTCTTTTGATTTCAGATTCGTGCGGTCTATCATACCATTTTTTCAGGGCGAACCCACTCATCAAATTGGGCGGAGGTGAGCAATCCTAACTCAACGGCCGCATCTCGTAAAGTTTTGTTTTCTTTGTGTGCCTTCTTGGCAATCTTGGCTGCGTTTTCATAGCCAATGTGTGTGTTTAACGCAGTAACTAACATGAGCGAATTTTCCATGTGCTGCTTAATAATGGGCAGGTTAGGCTCAATGCCGATAGCACATTTTTCTGTAAATGAAACACAGGCATCGCCAAGTAAACGAGCGGATTGCAATACGTTAGAAGCGATCACCGGCTTGAACACATTCAATTCAAAGTGGCCGTTTGAGCCGCCAATAGATACGGCCACATCGTTGCCCATAACCTGAGCGCACACCATGGTGAGAGCTTCTGGTTGGGTTGGGTTTACTTTTCCGGGCATGATAGATGAACCAGGTTCATTGTCGGGGATTATGATCTCACCAATGCCACTGCGTGGGCCAGAGCTTAGCATACGAAGGTCGTTCGCTATCTTCATTAACGAAACAGCACTTCGTTTTAACGCGCCCGAAAGCTCTACCATGGCATCGTGCGCGGCCAAAGCCTCAAATTTATTGGGAGCAGTAACGAACGGATAGCCTGTTAACTCAGCAATCTTTTTTGCCACCAACACATCGTACCCTTGGGGTGTATTTAATCCCGTTCCAACGGCTGTGCCGCCCAGTGCGAGCTCTCTAATCATTTCCAAGGCATTGGTAATGGCCCTCATGCTATTGGTAAGTTGCTGAACATAGCCCGAAAACTCTTGGCCAAGCGTAAGAGGTGTTGCATCCATAAAATGGGTGCGTCCTGTCTTTACAATTGTTTTGAATGCTTCCGCTTTCGTGGAAAGGGCTTCGCGGAGCTTTATCATCCCCGGAAGGGTAATTTCTACCACTTGCTTGTAGGCCGCAATGTGCATGGCCGTGGGGAAAGTATCGTTGCTCGATTGTGATTTATTGACATCATCGTTGGGGTGAAGCACCTTTTTTTCATCGGATAATTTTCCACCACTCAACACATGTGCGCGGTAGGCAATCACTTCGTTTGCATTCATGTTGCTTTGAGTACCAGATCCCGTTTGCCAGATCACCAACGGAAA
>JANXRR010000018.1 GCA_025356795.1 Bacteroidia bacterium | reverse complement strand
GACGGCCCGATGCCTCAAACACGCGAGCACAATTTGTTGGCTCGTCAGGTAGGTGTACCTGCATTGGTGGTGTTCATGAACAAAGTGGATTTGGTAGATGATCCAGAATTGCTTGAATTAGTTGAAATGGAAGTTCGTGAGTTGATGACTTACTACAGCTTCCCTGGTGACACTATGCCTGTTATTAAAGGCTCTGCACTTGGTGCGCTTAATGGCGAACCAAAGTGGGTTGAAAAAGTAGAAGAGCTAATGGACGCAGTGGATAACTTTATTCCTATCCCAATTCGTTTGATTGATAAAGACTTCTTGATGCCTGTTGAAGATGTATTCTCGATCACTGGTCGTGGAACTGTTGCTACCGGCCGTATCGAAAGAGGTATTATTAAAACAGGTGATCCAGTTCAAATCCTTGGAATGGGAGCAGAAAATTTGACATCTACTATCACGGGTGTTGAAATGTTCCGCAAAATCCTTGATAGAGGTGAAGCAGGCGATAACGTAGGTTTGTTGTTGAGAGGTATTGAAAAGGAGCAAATCTGCCGTGGTATGGTAATTTGTAAGCCCAACTCAGTAACTCCTCACGCTAAATTTAAGGCCGAAGTTTATGTGTTGAGCAAAGAAGAAGGCGGTCGTCATACACCTTTCTTTAATAAA
Source organism: Bacteroidia bacterium (assembly GCA_025356795.1). Lineage (GTDB taxonomy): Bacteria > Bacteroidota > Bacteroidia > Cytophagales > Cyclobacteriaceae > ELB16-189. The sequence goes on along the minus strand of JANXRR010000018.1, from coordinate 5,172 downwards.
TACCGTCCTCAATTTTATTTCCGCACCACAGATGTTACGGGCGAGGTAATGTTGCCAGCCGGTGTTGAAATGATTATGCCTGGTGATAACATTTCTATAGAAGTAACTTTGATCAATAAAATTGCTATGGAAAAAGGACTTCGTTTCGCTATCCGCGAAGGTGGTCGTACTGTAGGATCTGGTCAGGTAACTGAAATATTAGACTAAATTTCACTTGCGTAAAGGCAAGTAATTGAAAATCAGCTAAAAGCGTTTCTAAGTTTTTTCTTAGAAACGCTTTTGTTTTCTTCTACTTTGTCCTACCTTTGCAGTCCTTTTGCAATTGGCCTCACGGGTGCAGTTGAATTAAGGGTTGAGTAGGCCAAGAATAGAAAAATACGGGTGTAGCTCAATTGGTAGAGTAGCGGTCTCCAAAACCGTTGGCTGGGAGTTCGAGTCTCTCCACCCGTGCAAATCTTCCGAAGCTTAAAGGCGGAAGAAGTAAAAGAATATAAAGATGGAAAAGTTGAAGAATTACGTACTTGAGTCTTATGATGAAATCCGAAATAAGGTTTCGTGGCCAAAGTTTAACGAACTTCAAAGCAGCGCTATATTGGTGTTGGTTGCGTCTTTAATATTTGCATTGGTTATTGGTCTTATTGATTTTGGTTTTAAAAATGGTTTAACCTGGTTTTATACCCTTAAATAAGCGCAGCTAACTATGGCCGAATTAAAGTGGTATGTTCTTAGGGTTATCAGTGGTCAAGAAAAGAAGATAAAGTCTTATTTGGAAACTGATATTGAAAGGTCAAAGTTGAAAGAGTTTGTTCCTCAAATACTGATTCCTTCTGAGAAGGTTTATGAAATGAGAAACGGCAAGAAAAGAGTAAGGGAAAGAAACTTCTTTCCAGGGTATGTTATTCTTTTTGCTGACCTAACTCATGGGGAAGCCTATCATACGGTGAATAATATCCCTGGAGTAATTGGATTTCTTGGAAACAATGTTTCGGGAATGACAAATAAAGAACCTGTTGCCCTTCGTCAATCGGAGATTAACAGAATTCTTGGTAAAGTGGATGAAGTGGATACTTCAGTTGAAAAACTTGAAACTCCTTTTATTAAGGGAGAGTCAGTTAAAGTAATGGATGGGCCTTTCAACGGCTTTACAGGAACAGTGGAGGAAATTTTTGAAGAAAAAAAGAAATTGAATGTGATGGTGAAAATATTTGGCCGAAATACTCCGGTTGAATTGAATTACATGCAAGTTGAAAAAGTAGATTAATACTAAGATGGCAAAACAAATTATTGGATTTTTGAAATTACAGGTGAAAGGAGGAGCTGCAAATCCAGCACCGCCAATTGGCCCCGCGCTAGGTAGCAAGGGTCTAAACATCATGGATTTCTGTAAGCAGTTTAATGCAAGAACTCAAGACAAACCAGGTCAAGTTCTTCCTGTATTGATTACTATTTATAACGATAAGTCTTTTGACTTTGTAATAAAGACACCTCCAGCAGCTGTTTTGATTATGGAAGCCATAAAACTTCAGAAGGGATCTAAAGAGCCTAACCGTTTAAAAGTGGGCGCAATTTCTTGGGACCAAATCAAAAAGATCGCTGAGTTGAAAATGACAGATTTGAATGCGTTTAAAATTGAATCGGCCATGAAAATGATAGCCGGTACTGCACGCAGTATGGGTGTTACAGTAAGTGGAACTGCTCCTTGGGCAAATAATTAATTAAAACAATGGCTAGACTAACTAAAAATCAAAAAGCCCTTGTAGGCAAATACAATCCTGACAAAGAATATTCTTTAGAAGACGCAGCGAATCTTGTAAAAGAAATTTCGTTTACAAAATTTGACCCTTCTGTTGATGTGGACATCCGTTTAGGAGTTGATCCTAAGAAATCCGATCAAATGGTAAGGGGCGTTGTTTCCCTTCCACATGGACTGGGAAAAGTTGTAAGGGTGCTGGTTTTATGCACTCCCGATAAAGAACAAGAAGCAAAAGATGCGGGTGCTGATCACGTAGGTCTTGACGATTATATCAAAAAGATTGAAGGTGGATGGACAGACGTTGATGTTATTATAACGATGCCTACTGTAATGGCCAAAGTAGGTAAACTCGGAAAAGTACTTGGACCCCGTGGTTTAATGCCCAATCCTAAGTCAGGAACTGTTACTCTTGAAGTAGGAAAGGCAGTCAAAGATGTGAAGGCAGGTAAAGTTGACTTCAAAATTGATAAGCAAGGGATTATTCATGCTAGTGTTGGGAAGGCTTCCTTCAGCGCAGAAAAAATAAAAGAAAATGCTGCTGAACTGATCAACATGGTAGCCAAGTTAAAGCCGGCTTCCGCGAAGGGTGCGTATTTTCAAAGCATTACGCTATCCTCAACGATGAGTCCTGGTATTACTGTAGATAAAGCATCCGTAGGCGGTGCATAATTTTTAAACTGATGACTAGGGAAGAAAAAGAAACGATTATTGGTGAATTGTCTGAGAAGTTTTCTCAGAACAATCATTATTACATCACTGATGCGTCAGGCCTTACTGTTGCACAAATAAACGCTTTCAGAAGGGTTTGTTTCAATACGGGTGTCGAATATCGTGTTTATAAAAACACGCTTATCCGTAAGGCTCTTGAAAAGCAAGGTGTTCATGATGAGGAGCTATTTAAAGTGCTTCACGGCTTTTCGGGAGTTATATTCTCGAAAGAGTCAGGAAAAGCACCAGCGGTGGCACTAAAAGAGTATCATAAAAAATTGGATGGTAGGCCCGCATTAAAAGCGGCTTCTATTGAGAAATCTATTTTTATAGGAGCAGATCAATTAGATACCCTCAATGCGCTTAAGTCCAAGAACGAACTTATCGGAGAAATTATTTCCTTGTTGCAATCACCAGCCAAGAATGTATTATCTGCTTTATTGAGTGGAAAAAATACCATTGCTGGCTTAATGAAGTCACTGGAAGAAAGAAAACAATCTTAAAACTGAATTTGAACTATTAAAATTTACCAAAATGGCAGACATCAAAGTAATCGGAGATCAACTTGTAGAACTTACTGTTAAGGAAGTTAATGAATTAGCATCTTACTTAAAAGAAACACATGGCATTGAGCCAGCAGCAGCGGCAGTTGCAGTTGCAGCAGGGCCTGCGGCAGGTGGCGCAGCCCCAGCAGCAGAAAAGACAAATTTCGATGTTATATTGAAAGCTCCTGGTGCTAACAAACTTCAGATAGTGAAGCTTGTGAAAGATCTTACTGGTCTTGGCTTGAAAGAAGCTAAAGATTTAGTGGACGGAGCTCCTAAAACTATAAAAGAAGGCTTGCCTAAAGCAGAAGCAGAAAACCTCAAGAAACAACTTACTGAAGCTGGTGCTGAAGTAGAGTTGAAGTAATTGAAGGCGAAGGGTACCGTCTAACATCAAGTTGGGCCCCCATTCCTGTCATTATCAGGATTGGGGTTTCTTTATTTGTACCCCTATAATGTTTTGTTCTGTTTGGGAAATTTAAACTCGAAATACCTTGACGAAAAAGACCATCACCGGAAGAATTGATTTTTCTTCCATAGAGAAAGTCCTCGAATATCCGGACTTCTTGGATTTGCAATTGCAGTCTTTTAAAGACTTTTTGCAAATAGAAACCGCAGCAGAAAAGAGACAAAATGAAGGATTGTTCAAAGTTTTTGCTGAGAATTTCCCCATCTCTGACTCGCGCGAAAATTTCGTGCTTGAGTTTGTAGATTACACTATCGATCCACCGAAATATTCAGTAGACGAATGTATTGATCGCGGACTCACTTACTCTGTTCCCTTAAAAGCAAAACTTCGCCTTACCTGTAATGATGAGGACAACGAAGATTTTGAGACAATTGAGCAGGAAGTTTTCTTGGGAAATATTCCTTACATGACCGAGAAGGGATCGTTTGTGATTAATGGTGCTGAGCGCGTAATCGTATCTCAGCTCCACCGTTCGCCAGGTGTATTCTTTGCGATGAGCAAACACACTAACGGCACCAAGCTTTATTCTGCCAGAATCATCCCTTTCAAAGGTTCTTGGATAGAGTTCGCCACCGATGTTAACGCTGTTATGTATGCGTACATCGATCGTAAAAAGAAATTCCCTATCACAACTTTATTGCGAGCTATAGGTTACGGAACGGATAAAGACATCTTAGACTTATTTGGCCTTTCTGAGGAAGTTGAAGCCAACAAGGCTACGCTAAAGAAATATGTAGGCCGTAAATTGGCAGCCCGGGTTTTAAAAACTTGGACTGAAGATTTCGTAGATGAAGATACTGGTGAAGTTGTCTCTATTGATAGAAATGAAGTATTGTTGGAGCGCGACCACGTTATAGAGTCCGAAGATGTTGATGTTATCGTAGAATCAGGAGTAAAATCTATTATTCTTCACAGAGATGATGTTAACGTTACAGACTTCCACATTATCTTTAATACCCTAGCAAAAGATAATTCTAACTCCGAAAAAGAAGCAGTTGAGCAGATCTATCGGCAATTAAGAAATACGGAAGCACCAGATGAACAAACCGCTCGTGATGTTATTCAGAGTTTGTTTTTTAGCGAAAAACGTTATGACCTTGGAGAGGTTGGCCGTTATAGAATAAATAAAAAACTTGGGTTGGATATAAATTCAGACCAACGAGTATTGACTACTCAAGATATCATTCTGATTGTAAAATATTTGATCGGATTGATTAACTCCAAAGCAGTGGTTGATGATATTGACCATTTAAGCAATAGAAGAGTTCGCACAGTTGGTGAACAGTTATATACCCAATTCGGTGTTGGTTTGGCTCGTATGGCTAGAACCATCAAAGAAAGAATGAACGTTCGCGATAACGAAGATTTCAAGCCTGTTGATTTGATCAATGCAAGAACGTTATCTTCCGTGATTAACTCATTCTTTGGAACCAATCAACTTTCTCAATTCATGGATCAAACCAATCCGCTAGCAGAGATCACGCACAAGCGTAGAATGTCTGCACTCGGCCCAGGTGGTTTATCAAGAGAAAGAGCTGGGTTTGAAGTGCGAGATGTACACTATACTCACTACGGCCGTTTATGTACAATTGAAACCCCCGAAGGTCCAAATATTGGATTGATCTCTTCGCTTTGCGTTCACGCTAAAGTGAATAAAATGGGTTTCATTGAAACACCCTATCGCAAGGTAGAGAATG
>JANXRR010000572.1 GCA_025356795.1 Bacteroidia bacterium | reverse complement strand
CTCAAAAATTATTGAAACAAATGCGTGCCATTATTATAAATACTGCCCCTCAAGCTGAGGAAGTAATCAGCTATGCAATGCCTGCTTATAAATTCAATGGAATTTTAGTTTATTTTGCTGCATATAAAAATCACATTGGGTTTTACCCCACGGGTAGGGGAATAGCCAAGTTTAAGAAAGAATTGACTAACTATAAATCAGGCAAGGGTTCTGTTCAATTCCCTATTAACGAACCTTTACCCATTGAGTTGATCACTACAATTGTTAAGTTTAGAGTCATAGAAAACACGGAAAAACAAAACTCGAAAAAGAAGTAACTGAATTGACTGATTTTCTGGAAACGGGCTCAACGCTAAGAAGAGAAGTAAAATACTTTATCCATTAAAATATGCTTGGCAAATGAGCTTGCTACAACTGGGGCTTTATGAAAATTCAAAGAAAGGCATTATCAGTTCCAAGTATGTGTTCCTCATTAGAACTGCCTTCACATAAAATTTAACTTGTATTCTAAAAAATATGAATGTAACTATATAGCTGTGAAGAGCAACACCATTTTAGTAGTAGCCTTATTTTTTTTACTTGGGGCAAAAATAACCCCTATTTGCGGCCAGCCCAATGCCAAAGACAGTCTTAAAAAACTATTGAACACAGGCCTAGGTAACATAGCTCGGGCAGATGTACTTAATCAACTGGCATTTCAATATTACGATTTTGATGACAGTATTGGCCTTGGTTATGCAAATGAAGCATTGGTTTTATCTAAACAACTGAAATATGATAAAGGAATAAAGTATGCTTATACAATGATTGGTTTGGGTTTTTCAAGTCAATCACTATTTAATGAAGCAAAACGTAATTTCATTCTGTCAGATAAGGTTAGTGCGGTTGATTCGGAAAGTGATGCTGCTTATAACCTTGTACTTTTGGGCAACGTCTATAGAGATATTGCTAATTATGATTCGGCACTCCTTATGTATGGTAAGGCTAAAGCACTTCATAAAAAAAATATAAAAGTTCACCTCTCCATTATTTATAAAAATATTGCCATTATTAAAATCTTTCAATGGAAGAACAAGGAAGCCTTAGCTCTGATGGATTCGGCCTCTCTGTATATCCAAAAAGAAGATGCACTAGATCACTATATTCAAATGGATATTTGGAGTATCTATGGCCAAGCCTATAAGAATATATTACAATACGACTTATCTCAAATGTATTATGAAAAAATGTGTGATGCTTCAAGTAAGCTAGATGATAACTTCCATCAGATTATGTGTAAGCTCAATAAAACAGAATTGGCTTACGAGAGAGGTGATTTTACTTCTGCTTTAAAATTTGGATTCGAAGCATTAGATATAACGCAGCGATATGTGTACCCGCCACAATACGCCAAAGTGCTTATTCAAATTGGAGAAATATATACAGAGCTTTCTCAATATGATTTTGGTTCTGAATATTTCCATAAGGCACTTGCCGTTACCGAGCGTTTTGGATTGCAGGCGGAGACAGCTTTAGCCTATGCAGAACTAGGTTGGATTAAAAAAGATCAAGGAGATTTTTCAGCGGCCATTGATTATACGAACAAATCCCTTTCCATCAGAACTGCCATTGGCGACACTAAAGGAATAGCTAATTGTCATAATATACTTGGCCTAATCTATCTTTTGCAAAAGGACTATGCTAAATCATTAAGTGAGCAGCAACTGGCGTTAGTTATCAGGGAAAAACTCGCCTACGCTCAGGGTATTTCTGCTTCTATCTTTAACCTATCTCTTGTCTATGTGGAGTTAAATCAAATTGATAAGGCACTAGAATATCAACGTAAAGCAATTGTAATTGAAGAAGGCATTGATAACAAACAAAGCCTAGCTATTTCCTATAATACCATTGCGAGTTTACTCTTAAAAATCGGAAAGCCAGAGGAAGCCCTTTCGTATACAGACAAAGCCAATAAACTAGCTTCCGAAACCGGATCAATTTTGTTAAAGAGAAACAATGCCAATATTTATGCGGCTTATTTTGAAAAAGTAGGCAACTACAAAAAAGCTTTAGAATTTCAGAAGTTATATCAAAAGTTAAATGATAGTGTGTATTCTGAAACTAGTGCTATTAAACTTGCTGAAAGCGAAGCCCTTTATAATGTAGAAAAGAAGGAAAAAAATATAGAGATATTGGAGCAAAAACACTTGGCTCAGGCAAATCAGTTGCTTTTGCAAGAAGCTGAGATAGCTCGCAAAAATTGGGTTATTTTATCGGCCATTGTTGGCATTTGCATATTTGCTGTAATAAGTATTTTTGCTTACCAAATGTACAAAGACAAAAGCAGGGCCAATCGTGAACTTCGTGAGCAGCAAGAAGAGATTCAAGCACAATCAGAAGAGCTTCAAGAAGCTAATCAAGCAATTGCTGATAGTAATAAAGGTTTAGAGGAAAAGATAGAAATACGCACTTCAGAACTTCGACAGGCGTATAAAGAGTTAGATACTTTTTTTTATCGTTCGTCCCATGATTTCCGCAGACCGATCACAACTTTTCTGGGTCTTGCTGGTGTTGCTAAAATTACAGTGAAAGACGTAGCATCGTTAGAGCTTTTTGAGAAGGTTTCTGAAACAGCCATGAGTTTGGATAAGATGCTGCAAAAACTTCAATCAATTAGTGATGTGGGGGCTCATCAAATGGTTTTTAAAGAAGTGTTTCTTCAAGAACAAATAAATGAAGTAACAGATAGTTTTGCTACACTGCTCCATCAAAAAAAGATAACGCTGAGCAAAGAGATTAAATCTGCAATTCCATTTGTCTCCTATCCAGCAATGGTTAAAATCATTATTGATAACTTAGTTGAAAACGCTATTTATTTTTCGGGCACAGAAAGTCCGTTTCTAACTATAAAAGCTTCGATATTCGCAGAAGTTGCTATTATTGAAATTGAAGATAATGGCCAAGGAATTATGGATGAATATAAATCTCGAATTTTTGAAATGTATTTTAGGGCTAATGAGAGATCTAAAGGAAATGGCCTTGGTCTTTACATTGCAAAAAAGGCAGTTGAAAAGCTGAATGGTAAAATCAGGTTTACCAGCCAATATAATGTGGGTTCACTATTTACTGTAGAAATCCCCAACCTAAGCTAGTTCTCTTATTTTTTTGTGGAAGGCTGTGGCTTTTCGAAAGTCAACCCATCAAACTCAAGCTTGGTCACCTTTCCTGTGGTATCCAAGTAAAATTGGGCTGTTGCTTTTCCATACCAAGCTTTTTCATAAGCGGCCCTAAAGGTATCATAATGCCAATGATGCGCAGTTGCTTTTAGGAAGTTGTTAAGGTTGATAAATAAATTTCCATTCACAATTTTTACTTCAGCCATTCCATAAAGTGCATCTGTATATGTGCCTTCATACGCTTCTAATGGCAACGATGGTTTGGTATCAAAAATCCTCTTAGCGCTATCCTCGTTCGCAGCTTTTCCACTTTTGGCTTTTAGGCCACCGTAGAGTTGAAGAAATTCGCTGCTCCAATCTCGCTTTCCACCTAAGGCAAACAGATCAAAAGTTTTATAGACAAGCGCATGTCTTACCTCTGCATGATCGTAATTTGCGAACACATAGATTCCAAGTTTAGCTTCGGGAAGTTGAGCGTGTATTGCTACTTCTCCCGCTAAGCTTCCGGTATGATAGTTTACTTTTTTGCCTTGATAATCATGTTGAAACCATCCTAACCCATACGTTATCCAATTGGGCTTTAAAAGTTGCATAGTAGGATAGAACTCATCCGCAGGAACTATTACTTGTGGCTTGAATAGTTCTGCCCAAGTGGAACCCTTTAGCAATCTACCACCCGAAAACTTGCTGCTATCAAGCATGCACTGCATCCATAAACTGATGTCATCAATGCATGAGTTTACACTTCCTGCAGGGCCAATGCTATCAGCAGTATCAGGGTCAATGGCATGAACGGCATTTTGATAGAAGAAATGCGGAGTGGAATGGTTTGCATCTTTTATTCCTGCGTGGGTCGCATACGTACGGTTCATGTTCAATGGTTTGAAAAGCCGTGTGGTGATAAATTCTCCCCACGTTTGCCCTGATACTTTTTCGATTATTTTACCTGCGGCTAAATAAAAAATGTTTTGATAAATAAAACTTGAGCGAAGAGAGTAGCTCGGTTTCACCAACGCCATTTTTTTGAGCACTTCCTCCGATGAAATATCCATAACTCCCCATAAAAAATCAGCATTGCCAACGCCACTGTTATGGGTAAACAGATCACGCACTTTCAATTCGCGAGTAACATAAGAATCGTATAGTTTAAAGTCAGGAAGATATTTTATAACAGGGTCGTTCCAATTTACTTTGGCTTCATCTACCAGCATTGCCATACAAGCAGCAGTCATTGCCTTGGTGGTAGAGGCACAGGCAAAAATGGTTTGAGTATTTACCTCTTCACGGTTTCCTAATTTGCGAACACCATATCCTTTTTTAAAAATGATCTGGCCATCTTTAATTACAGCTACGGCCAAGCCAGGCACTTGCCATTGGGCTCGTGCTTTCTCTACGTATGCATCAAACTCTTTGAGTTGATTGCCAATGGGCTGTGCATGTAAATAAACACAAGAAACTACAACCAAAATAATAAAATAAAATTTCCTTATGAGCATATTATTTATTTAACCAATTGTATTTTTTAAGAATAGAAATTACTTGTTTTCGTAGCTCAAGAATGGGCATAGGCCTATTGCATAAAATGACGTAAACAATTTCCTTTTCGGGAATGCTAACTAAGTCGCTACTAAAACCGCCTTGCGAGCCTGTATGTGAAATGATTTTGATTGAATCTTGTGGTTGTGATAGAAACCAACTGTAACCAATAAATGGAGAATTGTTGTCTTTCCTGTTAGTATAGGAGGTAATTGTTCTTGATCTCTCAATGGTTTCCTTTTTTAAGAAAATAGCTTTACTTATGGCAGTTTCATAATTGACTAACTCTAACACTGAACTCCAAACGCCACCATTGCCTGCGGCAGCAAAAGTAGGTTCCTCTCCGTAATCTTTTTCGATAAATTTATTATTGGTTTTTATGTAAGCATGTGCTACATCTTTATCAGGAAAGGAACCATCTGTAATAACACTTGTTGGCATGTTTGCTTTAGAGAATATTCTTTCGTTAACTACCGCCTGCCACTTTTTAGCTTCTACTTTTTCTATAATAAGCGCGAGCGCATTGAAGGCAGGATTGGAATATTCATAAGTAGAGCCAGGTTCAAATAGCAACGAATCATTTTGTTGGATTGGCCTCCAGTTTTCTTCGTCTTTGGCAGTGAGTAGGTACACGCTATCTAACAGCGATCGTCTATTATCTGGTAAGCCCGAAGTGTGTGTAAGAAGGTGATGGATTTTTACATGATGCGCAATTTCCTTATTCTTAAAGTCAGGGAAATATTTGTCAAGGTCATCTTCAAGTGAAAGTTTGTGCTCATCTGCCAATGCTAAAATTACATTTGCAACAAAGGTTTTAGAGATGGATCCAATATTAAAAAGAGTAGTGGAAGTAATATGCTCTTTTGTATTAATATCGGCTAAGCCATAGCTTTTAGAGAAAATAATTTCATCTCCTTTTTTTATTAAGATGGACGCGCCTGGTTCCTTTGAACTAAATTGCGAATCGAATAGGCCGCTAAGTTCCTTCTCCAATTCATTATGATGTGTGTTAGTGCAGCTAGTTAAAACTAGCATTAAGGCTGATAACAAATAATGGATTCTAATCATATGCGGGAAGTGGAACTTAAAATAAGCCTTTTTCAAAAATATGAAAAAGTTTTGAAATTGATTGCTTGAAGCCGCTTACACAATAATCTCTAAACTTTACTTTGAATTAACGATATTCGTTTTTAAAATTAGGTTCATGGATATTAGAATTACAAAAACAACTCATTCAAAACTACACTCTATAGATTTCAATAATATTCCGTTTGGCAAAAACACATCAGATCATATGTTTGTGATGAACTATGCCAATGGACAGTGGGGTGATTTTAGGATTATACCTTATCAGGGCTTTGTTCTTGATCCACAATCTAAAGCCCTGCAATACTGTCAATGTATTTTTGAAG
>JANXRR010000545.1 GCA_025356795.1 Bacteroidia bacterium | reverse complement strand
CATGCTTTCTTCCTTCTGAGGCTTGGTCTGCGGTTGTTGCGGTTTGGTCTGTGGCTGATTCAGTCTAGGTTTTTCTCTTTGCTCTGACTGTGCAGGTGCATTCCCAAAGGGATCGCTCTTCAGGGAAAGAGCAATGCGCTTGCGGGGTGCATCTACTTCCACCACTGTTACTTTCACTTTCTGTTGCACTGCCACCACGAGTGCAGGGTCTCTTACAAACCTGTCTGATAAATGGCTTATGTGAACGAGTCCGTCCTGATGGACGCCTACATCCACAAATGCACCAAAGTTGGTAACGTTAGTGACTATGCCAGGCAACACCATGCCCACTTTCAAATCTTTTATTTCGTGCACACCCTCTTCAAAGTTAAATACTTCAAACCTTTCGCGCGGGTCGCGGCCGGGCTTTTCAAGTTCAACAAGTATATCTGTGAGTGTAGGTAACCCGGCTGTTTCCGTTACATATTTTTTGAGATCGAGTTTTTTTCGCAATTCAGCGGTGGACATCAAATCTTTTATGGTGCACCCAAGATCCTTGGCAAACTGTGCCACTAACTCATACCGCTCAGGATGAACGGCACTTGCATCTAACGGATTTTTAGAATCGCGTATGCGCAAAAAACCGGCACACTGTTCAAAGGCTTTATCGCCCAAACGAGGAACTTTGTTCAACTCACTTCTATCCTTGAAAGCTCCATTTTGATTGCGATACTCCACAATGCTTTTGGCTAAACTTGGCCCAAGCCCAGAAACATAACTTAGTAATTCTTTACTTGCTGTATTTACTTCCACCCCCACGGAGTTTACACAACTCATCACCACATCATCTAATCCTGCTCTCAATTTGTGTTGATCTACATCGTGCTGATACTGCCCAACTCCAATAGACTTCGCATCAATTTTTACCAACTCCGCCAACGGGTCTGTCAATCTTCTTCCAATAGAAACTGCGCCCCGCACCGTTACATCATGAGTGGGAAATTCTTCGCGTGCTACTTCGGATGCTGAGTAAACTGAAGCTCCACTTTCATTCACCATCACCACCATAATTTCTTTTGGCAATCCAATAGATTTCACAAACGCTTCCGTCTCCCGACTGGCAGTGCCATTACCAATAGCAATGGCTTCGATAGTAAAACGATCGCAAAGCCCCAACACAATGGTTGCAGATTTAGTTACCTCTCGCTGCGGCTCTAGCGGATAGATGACGGTATCAAAAAGCAATTTACCTTGTGAATCAAGACACACGGTTTTTATTCCACTTCTAAACCCAGGATCGAGAGCCAGAACACGCTTCTGCCCAAGCGGAGAAGCCAGCAATAATTTTTTTAGGTTTGAGGCAAACACTTTTATAGCTTCTGCATCGGCTTGGATTTTTGATTCAACGCGTACCTCTGTTTCTAACGTTGGTTTAAGCAATCGCTTATAACAATCTTTAACTGCCAAGCTTACTTGCTCTGAGGAAGGCGAAGATGATTTCACAAACTGCTTCTCTAGTTCTTCAATAGCCAACTCTTCGGTAGGCGAAATATCAAGAAAAATAAAACCTTCTTTTTCAGCGCGTCTCATGGCAAGCAACCGGTGTGAGGGTGTTTTCTTAATAGGCTCTTTCCAGTCAAAGTAATCTTTGAACTTCTGCGCTTCTTCGCTTTCCGATTTTGATTTTACAACAGTGGTTTGTATTACGCCATCCTGCCAAAAAATTTCACGGATGTTTTTACGCGCTTCTTGATTTTCGTTAATCCACTCAGCAATAATATCACGTGCACCGTCCAATGCTTCTTGCGAATTGGCCACGCCCAATTCTGTGTTAACAAATGTGCTGGCGGTTTCTTCTAGGTTTAATTTAGCTTGTTCAAATATCTGCAATGCCAACGGTTCTAATCCTTTTTCTTTGGCAATGCTGGCGCGTGTTTTACGTTTGGGTTTATAGGGCAAATAAATATCTTCCAACTCAGCAAGTGTATTCGCTATTTCAATTATTTTGGTCAGTTCAGGTGTAAGTTTTTCTTGCTTCTCAATAGATTTTAGAATGGCTTCCCTTCTACTATCTAATTCAATCAACTGTTCGTTCCTATCGCGAATTGCTGCCAACTGTACTTCATCCAAACTACCAGTAAGCTCTTTACGATAACGCGCCATAAACGGAATGGTGGCGCCTTCAGTTAACAAACCAACTACAACTTCTACTTGATGAGGCGTGATG
>JANXRR010000500.1 GCA_025356795.1 Bacteroidia bacterium | reverse complement strand
TTTTGTTAAAAGATTATTATTGGTTTGAAGACGACTGTTCTGAGAGTAAGTTATTAGCAAACCATATTTATTCAGAGAAATCTTTTAGAACAAAGCCTGATGTATTTGCCAAAGATTTATTCGTGGAAGTTAGGCGTGCGGTCGAGATTTCGGCAAGAGAAATTTTATTCAAGTCTATCTTGGCTAATGCTGGTATTGCTTCTACAGAAATGGTAACCGTTCAAGTCAATGATCTTACACAATTTGAATCAGCCATTAATAAGGTGGTAAATGAGCAGTTCCGTTTTATAAGTATAAAATATTTGTTGGCTCGCGACATTCATTCAACTAAATACGCTGCTTATGTTTTTGGTGAACCTAGCTCTATCTATAGCAAAATATTAGTTTCATCACCAATATTTGAGACTATTGAAAGTAATTTTGAATGGTCAATTTTGGAGAATTATATTGGATCGGTTCATATAGATATTTTTGAATTGCTAATAAATGCCGAGCCAGTTGCTCATCATACACTTGTAATCCCTGAATCTCACCAAATTGGATATTCTTTGTTTGGTATTGATGAAATTGATTCCCTAATACTAGACACACTCAAGGAGTCTAAAACGATTCAATTTTTATTTGATGAGATAAAGGGTGCATTCGATGCAGAAGACTTGGCCAACTCAAAAAAGGAATTTGAAAAATTAATATTTGGCAGAATTAAGAAGGGAATGATGAATAAAAGTATCATGGCTGTAATTGCACCAGAGTCATGAGTGCGTTCCCATTCTATAAACAAGCAGATGCCATGGACTGCGGGCCTACCTGCCTGAAAATGATACTAAGGTATCATGGCAAAACAATAAAGTCAGAAAATTTAAAAAACGCTTCACAATTTGGTGTGGCTGGTGTTTCACTTTTAGGTCTATCGGAAGCGGCTGAGAGATATGGCTTGCGCACCATCAGTGCGAGACTAACATTTGAACAGTTTTTAAGTGAAGCCTCGCTGCCTTGTATCGTGCATTGGAACCAATATCATTTTGTGGTGGTAACACCAGCTGCAAATAATAAAAAAGTTATCATTGCAGACCCGGCCAGCGGGTTGATCACACTTTCCAGGCAAGAATTTTTAAAGCATTGGCTCGCCACAACAAATGATGGTGAAGAGAAGGGGATTGCCTTGCTGCTTACCCCCACCACGGAATTTTATAAACAAGAAGATGAAAAAATTGAAGGAGTAAGCTGGGGCTTGTTGAGTGGATATGTTTTTAAATACAAAGCTCAATTATTTCAATTGTTTGTGGGTTTACTCATAGGTAGTTTATTGCAATTGATTTTCCCGTTCCTTACGCAAAGCATTGTTGACAATGGCATCAACAACCAAGACTTGCCTTTTATACAAATTATATTAGCAGCGCAATTTACGTTGTTCTTTACCCGCACTATGGTGGAGTTTGTACGGGGTCGCATCTTGTTGTTTATCAGCACGCACATCAATCTTGCTATACTCTCTGATTTTTGGGTGAAGCTTATGCGCTTACCCGTCAGCTTTTTTGATACCAAACATACGGGAGATACATTGCAGCGTATCAATGATCACCATCGCATCGAAAATTTCATTTCCAATACAGCACTTCAAACATTATTTTCTATTCTTAACCTTATTATTTTTTCGTTTGTGTTGTTACAATACAATTCTTTAATCTTCATAATCTTTAGCTTGGGCAGTTTTTTATATTTTGGTTGGATACGCATCTTTTTAAAAGTAAGGAGAGAACTAGATTACAAACGGTTTGGTGTTTCCTCAAAAGAGAACTCGGTCACCATGCAGTTAATTAATGGTATGCAAGAAATTAAACTTAACAATGCCGAACGCATGAGGCGCTGGCAATGGGAAGAAATTCAGGCTAGTCTTTTTAAACTTAACTTCAAGTCATTGTCAATAGAACAATATCAGCAGGCAGGGGCATTTTTTATCAACGAAGGTAAAAATATTTTAATTACCTATTTAGTCGCTAAGTCAGTGTTAGATGGTGCGCTTACGCTCGGCACCATGCTGGCAGTGCAATATATTATTGGGCAGTTAAACGGCCCTGTAGAGCAACTCATTGGCTTTACAAAAACTGCTCAAGATGCCAAAATTTCGCTTGAGCGTTTAAATGAGATCCATCGG
>JANXRR010000420.1 GCA_025356795.1 Bacteroidia bacterium | reverse complement strand
CGTCAATCAAAAATTTGTAGAACGATTGGAAGATCGGAAAAAACGAAGCCAAGAAATTTTTCCGCTGTTGAAAAATGAAGTCCCCTGTTTGAATGAGTTTTTCATCATACGCAGCAATCAAATCAACATCTATGCGCATTTGCTCAGAAAAGAGTTTTAGCAACCCATTCCGTTGCTTCAACACATTTGTATAGAGAATTAAATTTTCCAGGTAATTTTTATCGATCTGCGAAAGTATACTGTCAAAGAATTTTCTGCGCAGCTCACTGCCACCCCAAATCAATTCTATTTCGCCTGGCTCTATCAACACTACCGGATATTTGCCAATGTGCTCGGATAGCTTGGCGTATTCATTGCCATTTTCCTTTACAACTTTCTTTGCCCCTTGCTGAAAAGAGCAAATAATTTCGTTGCCCATTGCTTGCTGCACAAACGTGCCTTTGATAAAAAATTGATCGCCATGCTTGCCAATATTTTGCTGGTCGGAAGGATTGATGGCACTTTTAGTGAAGGCCAAATAGTAAATAGCATCCAGAAGGTTAGTCTTGCCACTTCCGTTTTTGCCTAAAAAACAATGTATACCCTCATCAAATTCCAGGGAAGCTTCCTGATAATTTTTAAAATTGAATAGACTTAATTTTTCGAGGCGCACAGAGAGATTAAGATTTAAGATTGACGGTTTAAGATTTAAGCGAGTGTTTGAGCTACTAGAACTTACTAAAACCTAGCTAGCAATTCGAAACTAATTTACACACTAACGATCAGTAATTTGGCTATTGGCTAATCGTGCAGTATTTTCGCAACTCTTAATCGATTCAAAATTAGTTTAAAATAATAATAGTATGGCGGTAGCTTCCACGCAATCCAAGAATAAGGTTAACAAACAAACCGAATTCACAAAAGACAATTATTTGCACTGGTTCGAAATGATGCTTTTGATGCGCAGGTTTGAGGAGCGCGCTGGTCAGCTTTATGGCCAACAAAAAATCAGGGGTTTCTGCCATTTATATATTGGTCAAGAAGCTTGCGTGGCGGGAGCCGTTTCGGCTCTTACCAAAGATGATAAGTGGATTACGGCCTACAGAGATCATGCACATCCGCTTGCATTGGGCAGCGACCCAAAAGCAATTATGGCTGAACTTTTCGCGAAGGAAACAGGTATATCAAAAGGCAAGGGCGGCTCCATGCACATGTTCGATAAAGAGCATGGTTTTTTTGGCGGTCATGGCATTGTGGGCGGTCAGATTCCATTAGGTGCAGGTATCGCTTTCGCGGAAAAATATAACAAGACGCAAAATCTTTGCATGTGCTATATGGGCGATGGAGCCGTGCGCCAAGGAGCCTTTCACGAAACACTGAACATGGCCATGCTGTGGAAAATCCCAGTGATTTTTGTGATCGAAAACAATGGTTATGCCATGGGAACATCGGTAAAGCGTACTTCCAATGTAACAGAGCTATATAAATTAGGGGAATCGTACGATATCCCATCCGAGCCTGTTGATGCTATGAGCGTGGAGGCTGTGCATGAGGCAGTAGCAAGAGCGGCTACCCGCGCAAGAAATGGCGAAGGACCAACGTTGCTTGAA
Source organism: Bacteroidia bacterium (assembly GCA_025356795.1). Classification (GTDB taxonomy): domain Bacteria; phylum Bacteroidota; class Bacteroidia; order Cytophagales; family Cyclobacteriaceae; genus ELB16-189. The sequence continues at coordinate 4,981 of JANXRR010000420.1, read as the reverse complement.
TTCAGAACTTACCGTTATAAAGGCCATTCTATGTCAGACCCTGCAAAATACAGATCGAAGGAAGAAGTGGAAGAGTATAAGCATCGCGACCCGCTTGAATCGGTGAAAACAAAAATACTTGAATCAAAATTCGCTACCGAAGAAGAGCTTACTGCCATTGAGCATAGAATCATGAACCAAGTGGAAGAGAGCGTAAAGTTTGCAGAAGAATCGCATTACCCAGACCCGAGCGAAGCCATGAAGGATGTTTATGCACAGGCTGATTATCCGTATATAGTTGATTGATAAGACCTCTTTTCATTAAAATCAACTTTTGTTTAATAACTGCTAATTCTTAGTTTTGCATCCCGTTTCAATACGGTAAAAATTTTTATTTCATCATGGCTAAAAAGGAAGTATCAAAAGACTTATTGGAAAATCCAGAAGTAATTGCAGCAAAATTAGAAGGTGCAGAGCATTGGGTAGAACAGAATCCTAAACTTGTATTCGGTATTCTTGGCGCACTTATTATTGTAGTTGGTGGTTATTTTGGCTTCCGTTATTGGGTAGGAACGCAAGAAGAACGGGCACAAAAAGATATGTTTCAGGCCATCCGTTATTTTGAAGGAGATAGTTTGAATTTGGCAGTAAATGGTGATGGCAACAACCTTGGCCTTTTGCAAATTATTGATGACTATGGGTTGACTCAAGCCGGTAAACTTGCTAATTTTTATGTAGGCACCATTTACCTAAAACAAGGTAAGTTCAAGCCTGCTATACTTTACTTGGAAGACTTCAGTTCAAGCGACCTTTTAGTTCAAGCCCGTGCTTATAGCTTAATTGGTGATGCTCATATGGAGCTCAAAGAATTTGATGATGCTGCCAAATTTTATATTAAGGCTGCTGAGTATAAAGCAAACAAATTTTTCTCTCCAAATTATTTAATGAAAGCAGCATTGGCCTACGAAAAGTTAAATCAAAATGATAAGGCCAAAGAAGCTTATCAACAAATTATTGACAAATATTGGGATTCAAGTGAATACCAAAACGCGAGAAAATTTAAAGCTAAGTTGGAAAGCAATTCTTAACTGAAAACTTATCATAACTTTGAAAGGGATAGAATTTCTATCCCTTTTTTGTTTAACATTATTTAAGCTTATGGCAGGTGTATTAAAATCATCCACAGGGAAAAGTAAAATCAATCTTTCCAATAAGAAGTTTGCCATTATTGTGGCCGAATGGAATGAAGAGATTACCGGAGCACTTTATGAAGGAGCTTTCAATGGGTTGATTTCTTTGGGTGTAAAAAAAATTAACGTTATCAAAAAAAATGTGCCAGGCAGTTTTGAGTTACCGTTGGCTGCAAAGTGGATGGCTGATAAAAAAGACATTGATGCCGTTATCTGCATTGGCTGCGTTATCCAAGGCGACACTCCTCATTTCGATTATATCTGCCAGGCGGTGGCGCAAGGTATTATGGACGTGAATTTAAGTTCAGGCAAACCCGTTGCCTTTGGTGTGCTTACTGTTCTCACCAAAAAACAAGCACTTGAGCGCGCGGGAGGAAAGCTTGGCAATAAAGGAGAAGAAGCTGCCGTTACGGTGGTGAAAATGCTAGAGATAAAGCCATAAGCATCTCATTAGTTTAGTCCAAAAAGAACGCTCTACAGCATGTTCAAGCAAGCAGGTTTATAATAACTTTAAAGCTCAATAAAAAAGGCTCTTGATAACTCAAGAGCCTTTTCATTTATTCAAAATTCTTATTACATGTGCTTCACAACCTCAGCACCAAACTCAGAGCATTTCAATAATGTAGCTCCTTCCATTTGGCGGTGGAAGTCGTAGGTAACACGTTTAGCTGCGATGGCAGCTTCGAGGCCTTTGTAAACTAACGTTGCAGCCTCGTGCCACTCTAAGTGTTCCAACAACATAGCACCAGAAAGAATAACAGAGCCTGGGTTCACTTTGTCCTGACCTGCATATTTAGGGGCCGTGCCGTGAGTTGCTTCAAATATTGCATGGCCTGTGATGTAGTTAATGTTCGCACCAGGTGCAATACCAATACCCCCCACAATAGCTGCGAGTGCATCTGAAATATAATCACCGTTAAGGTTCAATGTAGCGGCAACGGAATACTCATCGGGTCTTAATAAAATCTGTTGCAAGAAGGCATCCGCTATCGAATCTTTAATTACAATTTTCTGGCCCTTGTTATCTATCTCCATCCATGGGCCGCCATCAATTTCTTTGGCTCCAAATTCATTTTTCGCCAATGCATAGCCCCAATCGCGGAAGCCACCTTCTGTAAATTTCATAATGTTACCCTTGTGCACCAGCGTTACACTTGGCTTGTTCAAACGGATTGCATACTGAATAGCAGCTCTCACCAAACGCTCAGTTCCTTCTTTTGACACTGGTTTAATGCCAATGCCAGAGGTTTCTGGAAAGCGTATCTTTTTATACATTTTAGGAAACGCCTCTTTGAAGAAAGTCAAGAATTTCTTGTTGTCTTCTGTTCCTTCTTGAAATTCAATACCCGCATAAATATCCTCGGTGTTTTCGCGGAAAATAACCATATCGGTTTTTTGCGGTTCTTTAACGGGTGAGGGAACACCTTTAAACCATTTTACTGGGCGAACGCACGCGTATAAATCCAACTCCTGACGAAGTGCCACATTCAATGAGCGAATGCCGCCACCCACTGGTGTTGTCAATGGCCCTTTTATGCCAACCAAGTATTCGCGGAAAATAGTCATGGTTTCTTCTGGCATCCAACTTCCAACTTTAGTGAAAGCCTTTTCACCTGCCAATACTTCTTTCCAATTAATTTTGCGCTTGCCTTTATATGCTTTTTCAACTGCTGCATCGAGCACCAATTGTGAAGCTGGCCAAATATCCACCCCTGTGCCATCACCTTCAATAAAAGGGATTGTAGGATTGTCTGGGACATTTAATTTTCCATTGCTGATACTGATTTTTTGATCACTCATTGTTATATGTTTTGAAATGTTACTTTTATAAAAAGCGACCCGAAATTAGAAAAATTCGTTGGAAATGAATAATCATTTTATCTGCCCTTCGTTTGTGGTAAAAAACAGCTTACAATGAAATCCCTTATCATCCTTCTTATTCTACTTTCCCTTTCAAGGGAAAAAAATTCAATTGTTCATGCCGATGGGGTTTGCTTAACAAATGAGGAGAAAAAATTATTTGATTTGATTAATGAATACCGTATTTCAAAATTATTAAAACCGATCGCCTTCTCCTCAAAATTAAGTAGGGTTGCCAAAACGCATGCTCAGGATTTGATGGAGAATTACAATGCCAACGATGCAAAGTGCAATCCGCATAGTTGGTCTGCGAAAGGAAAGTGGAGCGCCTGCTGTTACACTCCCGACCATAAGCAAGCCAAGTGCATGTGGGACAAGCCAAAAGAAATTGCAGGCTATCCAAGCTTAGGTTACGAGATTGCTTACTATAGCTCGGACGATGCAGATGCAGAAGAAGGCTTACAGGGATGGAAAAAAAGCCCCGGCCATAATCCGTTGCTTATCAACACGGGCATGTGGGCAAAAATAAAGTGGAAAGCCATGGGCGTAGCTCTCTATAAAAACTATGGCTTGGTGTGGTTTGGGGAAACTGAGGATATTTCGGAGATTAAATTGTGCGAGTAGGTTAACTCCAAATTCTATTTTAACTCATATCTCTTCCTCAACTGCTGAATGTACTTGTTTCCTCTAGTCGAGAAGGAAGTATTTTTGTAAGTAAATAAAGACGAAGACGGAAAGACCAAATCAAATTATACAGTTGAATACTTTCTGATTCGTTTAAATCAATCAATGGTTTTCTGAATTTAGCAAAAGGCTTGTGGTCTTTGTTGATAGGAGATTGTCCACTGGTTACCGAATCTTGTCCGGTGAAATTTAAAAACATCCGATTGATGTGGCGCACCTCAAAAGGTTCATAATAATCGTAATTATAATTATAAAGCCAACGAGTTCGATTCTCTAAACCTGCCATTACTTCGAAGTGTTTTATAATGTCGGAGAGCAATTTGCTGTCTTTAAAATAAACCAAAGCCCCCGCCCCTTTCATTTGTTCAATGGTGGTGTTTGCCGGAAATAAAATACTATAGAATTCAGACATTCGCAGGTGTCGCAACAATTGAGTTGGCTTATAATTATCGTTCTTGATCGAGATCAAAATTGAGTCCTGTATTCTTATTAGAGATTGGAAATGTTGAAGCGACCTACTTAGATTAACAGAATCAATCCTTAAATCTCTTATCAGTAGTGCAGCAAATTCTTTTTCCTTGTCTCGGTCGCTAAAGTATTCTCTTAAATTCTCAGCAAAGAAACCAAGAACAATTGCTCCAAAAACAAGAACAAACTCGATGAGGTATTTCTTTAAAGGAGGATTTCTTCTTACGTGTTTTTGCTCGTCTTATTTCCTCCTTCATTCTAAGTGGTAACTTTCTTTCTATTACGTTGGGCTATTTTTGTAATCGCTCTCAATGCTTCATTAACTGACTCTGAATCAGGGAAGCTTTTGTGAAGGTCAGCATCAAGCACAACTAAATTGGTTCCCTGAGCAAATTTTTTTGCGTATTTCCCACGTATGCCCTTCTTAAAATCATACTCAGGCAACAAATCAGGAGTTATCTTCTTTTTCATTCTGCTCTTTTTTCTTGACGTATACTTTCCAAAGATAGGTATTTTTAAAATTGGTTATTCTTCGTATTGACTTCTCTCTAAACGTGATGCCAATCGAGAGCTTATTACTCGAATTCTGCCATTTCGTTCTGTATGTACAACAACCAACAATCTTTCAAGGGTAAGAAAGGCCAAGTGTGATACTTCGTTTTTCAATCAGTGAGTGCACAGGATCGTCAATTGTAATGGAATTCTCATCAGAAAATATTGAAGAAGCTTCTTCAAACGGCATTTTATGTTTTACTAAATTGCTTTGTTGTATCCCATTCAAAAAGAAGTGCCATAACAGA
>JANXRR010000419.1 GCA_025356795.1 Bacteroidia bacterium | reverse complement strand
ATCATTAAAATATTATTGGGCACAATCTCACCCTGTATATCAGAAGCAACATGCATTCTGCGCCACCGGTTACGAAGAGCAATGGCTACATTGCGTTTGGCCTCGTGCTGGCCAATAATGTATTTATCTAGTTCGTGAACAATCTGCTGAGGGGTAAGGAATTTTGGATTTATCATATAAAATTTTGGGCTTAGTAAGTAATAATGAATACTACTGTTCAGCTAACTATAAATTAGTGGTTTAATTGACAGTTGATCAAAAGACAATTTACAAAACTGTGTTTAGGCTAAAAGAATTGTTAATGTGTTTTTTTGTTTACTTTTTCGCCTGTTCAATTACAAATTGAATCGGCTTGGCCACTTTCTCTTTTAGCAAAGCAACATCCAATACTTCATTCACTGAGTTTACATAATGAAATTGTAAGCCTTTGAGATAATGCTTTTCTATTTCTTGAATGTCGCGCTTGTTGCGGGCACTCATAATTATTTCCTTTATACCGCTGCGTTTGGCTGCCAATACTTTTTCTTTGAGCCCACCTACAGGAAGCACCTTTCCTCGTAAAGTTATTTCGCCAGTCATGGCAAGATTAGCTTTTACTTTTCGTTGAGTGAAGATAGATGCCAGAGAAGTTAACATGGTGATACCTGCTGAAGGGCCATCTTTAGGTACAGCTCCTGCTGGTACGTGAATGTGTAGATCGTAATGCTGAAATATTCTGTAATCAATGTCCAATGTTTCTGCGTTAGATTTGAGATACGACAATGCTGCTACTGCGGATTCTTTCATCACATCGCCCAACTGACCAGAGATTGTTAACGCCCCTTTACCTCGGCTCACACTTGATTCCACATACAAAATATCGCCACCCACTTGAGTCCACGCCAATCCAGTAACAACACCTGCCACATCATTGCCTTGGTATAACTCTTCATCAAATATCTCAGCTCCTAATACTTTTACTACAAAATAAGAAGTGACTTCTTTTTCAAAAGCCTCTTCCATAGCAACAGATTTCGCTAAGCTTCGCACAACAGAACCAATTTTTCGCTCCAAGCTTCGCACGCCTGATTCGCGCGTGTACGATTCAATAACTTTCAACAATGCTTCTTTGCTAAACTTCACTTGCTTTGTTTTCAAGCCATGTTCTTTCAATTGCTTAGGCACCAGATGTTTAATAGCGATTTGCAATTTCTCTTCCACAGTATACCCTGTCAATTCTATGATCTCCATTCGATCGCGCAAAGCAGGTTGTATGGTATCTAATGAATTGGCAGTGGCTATGAACAACACTTTCGATAAGTCATAATCAACCTCTAAGTAATTATCGCCAAAGGCATTGTTTTGTTCTGGATCTAATACTTCCAAAAAGGCAGAAGAAGGATCGCCTCTAAATTCTGAGCGCACTTTATCAATTTCATCTAACACAAACACGGGATTCGATGATTTGGCTTTTTTTAAATTGGCCAACACTTTACCGGGCATGGCACCAATGTAGGTTTTGCGATGCCCTCGGATTTCGGCTTCATCATGCACGCCACCTAGTGACATACGCACATAGCTTCTACCTAACGCTTTTGCAATCGATTTTCCTAAGGAAGTTTTACCTACACCGGGAGGGCCGTACAAACATAATATTGGGCCTTTCATATCTTGCTTCAGCTTTAATACGGCAAGGTATTCTATGATACGGTTCTTCACTTTTTCTAAACCAAAGTGATCTTTGTCTAGCACTTTCTTGGCATTATATAAATCAAAATTATCAGTGGTTACATCATCCCAAGGTAAGTCGAGCATAAACTCGATGTAATTCATAGCAACAGGAAAGTCTGGCGCTTGGGGGTTGGTGCGTTGGAGTTTATCAAGCTCCTTGGTGAAATGAACAGCAACTTGAGGCACCCATTTTTTCTCTGCTCCTCGCTTGCGGAGCTTTTCCACTTCTTTGTCAGGCCCATCATACCCCAACTCGTCTTGTAATACTTTTATCTGTTGACGCAAAAAATAATCGCGCTGCTGTTGGTCAATATCGGTGTGTACTTTTTTGTGGATTTCACTTTTTATCTCCAACATCTGAATTTCCTTCAGCATGTATTGCAACAGCAAAGTACCACGATCAGTAATATTGTTGATCTCCAATATTTTTTGCTTGTCGGAAACATCTACATTTAAGTTAGATGCCAAAAAATGTATTAGAAATGCAATACTTTGAATATTCTCTAAAGCCACTTGTGCTTCTTGCGGAATTTCAGGATTAAGTTTTAGAATCTTTAAGGCAGCATCTTTCAAGGATTGAACTAAAGCCTTCAATTCTTTGCTATTTAAGTCGACCGCACTATCTTGTTGAAGTTCAAAGCTTGCTGTAAGGAAAGGCTCTTCTTGTAAAAATTCTTTTATGGCATACCTATTTTTACCTTGTATAATAATGGTGGTATTTCCATCGGGCAGCACCAGCATTTTTATGATGCGGGCAATGGTACCAAACTTATAAAGGTCTTCTGTGATTGGCTCTTCAGCATTTTTGTTTTTTTGAGCCACTACCCCTACAATTCGGTTGCCTTGATAGGCTTGCTTTATTAGGCGAATTGATTTTTGCCGTGTTACCGTAATGGGGATAACCACACCAGGAAAGAGCACCGTATTCTTAATTGGCAGAATGGACAGCTCGGCTGGTAAATCCTCTGGTTTTATGTCTGAGTCTTGCTCTGGGTTGATCAATTGTATCAACTCTTCCGAGTCTTCTTGTGCGATGGGTATGACTTCTAATGTTTTATTCATGTTTCAGATGCCAATTTGACACAAAAAATCGTGCCTTCAATAAAAATATTTTGAAAGTTGATAAGTCAATTGCAGTGCCAAGAGCGTTGTAAATGCAATAAAAAAGTTTCAACTTTCGTAAATTGGAAAAAACGTATTAAGCAGGCTGTGTGAAAAACTATCGTTTAATTCTAATTCTGGTGCTTTTGGCAGGTTATCAACTTACCGCTTATGCCCAATTTGGAAAGAAAAAAATTAAAAGCGCCTCCACCGTGCGCCTAAGAGACTCTCTGGTTACGTACGGCCAGTCTGACATATTCACTTTCTCAAATGTTAACGTACTTGACTACTATCAAGACGATCAAAAGCTTAAAGAAATCCGAAAATTAGATAAAGCTGGAGAGAATGAAGCGTTGTATCCGCTGTTGCGAGAATATGTTAAAAACTTTGGGATAAATAATTTCAGAAAAAACTCAGACGCGCTAGGCAGGTTAGCCAAGCTTTCATTAAAATTTGGGCCCAAAGGGGAAGCTATTCTTCTTTATAAATTGATCTTAAAACATCATCAGCCAAACGCTGCAAACTATGAAGCCCTTAAAAGGGAATACGATTCGCTGGAAAGGGATAAGAAGAAATATTATGCCCCCATCGAGTTCTATTATGAATTAATCAAATATAGAAAAGAGGTTGACACACTGCGCACCCCAACTGATATTCTGCTCAATATGGGTGAAGAAGTGAATTCAAAAAAAGAAGATTATGGCCCTGTTGTGGGCAATAACGATTCAATTTTACTCTTCACATCCAAACGAAACAAAGGTAAGGAAA
>JANXRR010000398.1 GCA_025356795.1 Bacteroidia bacterium | reverse complement strand
CTTAGCATCGGCAGGCTTGCCATCAAGTAAATTGATTTGAGCCTTACCGATATAATTGAGTGGCTCTTTTTCATTAAGTTTTACTCCTTTATCAAAATAAGTAAGTGCCTTAGCTCTGTTATTTACCTTTAGATGAACGTATCCGGCATAAAATAAAAGTGATGCATCGGCTGGGCTAGCAGTTATTGCATTGTCTAATTCTTGAATTGCTTTTTGTGTCTGCTCCGTTTCTACTAGATAAAGTGCTTTCTGAATACTTGGATTAGGAGCCACTACTTGCGCATGTGCAAGTGAGGTTTCTAGCAAAACCAAAAAAATGAAGCAAATTTTCTTTGCACTGTCTACCAACATACTTCTCATAATATCAAAAGTTAAACAATTATTCGATTTTACCTTTTTTAAAACTTACAATCCTCAGAGGCATAGTAGCAGGAACCATGCCCGATTTTAAAACAATCCGTTGCCCCTTATCACTTGCAACAAAAGCCAAGAAACCATTGCCAAGCAAAATCCGTGTTTCCCGTGAGATGACGGTTACTTTTCTTCTTAAGGGATACTGCCAACTTGCAATATACGCTTGATAGGGCTTGAAATAATCACCATTTTTAGAAATACTTGCAACTTTCACTGATTGCAAAAACTTATTCGATGCCGGATCGTCCCGATCACTGATCAAGCTTACTCCAATAAACCCAATGGCATTTTTCTTTTTTGATACATAATCAATAACGGCAGCGTTGGTGTTGAGGGCATAAAAATTCTTTGGTAGTTTATCGATATGAACGATCGAGTCGCTCAAAAAGCGTATTATTCCGCTTCTTGGGTTATCAAATACTGCTTCAATATTTCCCAAGCCCTCCTTGCCACTTACTTGGTTCCAGTCTGTCAATGTTCCTTCCAAGATAGCTTTCAACTGTTCGAACGTAAACAGCGAATCTTGATTGGCCTTATTTAGCACCAAGGCTACCCCTTCATTGGCAATGTCTAACTGGCGGGGTACAATAGTAAGCTTTACAAAAGCTTGCTCCTCCTCTTTAGTGAGATGACGAGTAACAATCGCAAGCCTTGCGCTGTCATTAAGCACCGCAGCAACTGCGCTATCTTCTGAGGTGTAGATTGGATTGATGTGGGCTTGGGTGTAGATTGCTTGGAAGGTATCTAGCTCAGCATAAATTAAAGGCCGAAGGGATTCGTCAATGGCAATGGATATATTGCCCGCAGTAGGCGTATCGGTGAACTTATCCTTTTTTCCACCGCTGCCACACGAAAAAAAAAGACAGAAAACAATCACGATTACATAATTATTTCCTGCCCTCATTCTTCACTTTTAAAACGTTGATAAACTGTAAACCCTCGAAAAGCACCGTACACTATCAACAATACGCCAAATGGAATAGCATATTTTAACTTTAGTTCTTCACCTTTTATTAAGAAGAAACCTCCAGCAAAAAAATAGATTAAAGCCATTAAGGCACCAAAATATTTCACTGATAGGCTGTTTAAGTAGTTAAATTTAATTCGACAATTTGAAGTTGATTGGCAGAATAAATTTTACGCGAACCGCTTTACCGTTTTGTTTACCAGCTTTCCAAGGTGGCATCATTTGAATTACGCGCATCGCCTCTTTATCGCATTCCGCACTAATCCCTTTTACTATTCCAACATCTACTATACTTCCGTCTTTATTGATTACAAAGCCTACGAAAACCTTTCCTTCTGTACCCATTCTTCTTGCTTGAGCTGGGTATTTCACGTTTTTAGAAATGAATTTATTCATGGCCTCTAAGCCACCGGGGAATTCCGCTTGCTGTTCCACAAAAGTGTACACTTGATTGTCGTCTTCTACTACAACCTCTTTTACAGGCTCAGTGAATACTACTTCGGTAGGGCCTTCTACGGTTTCTGTAGATACCTCCGTTTTCTTTATTTCTTCAATAGTAGGCACCTCTTCTTCCACAACCTCTTCTTTAGTAACTTTTGGAGCTACATACTTAATGGTTTTCACAGGTGGTGGAATTTCTACTTTTGGAGGTGGTGGCGGTGTATCTTGAATTGGAGGTGGTTGATCAAGTTGAACAACTGTGGTTAACTTCTTATCTTCTACCACAATCTCGTTCGACTTGAATAAAGCAGCTATCGATGGATATGCAAACGCCAACCCAACGATGGCCAACATAATTATTGCTGATAGAATAACATTTCTTGAATACCGGGTACGGATAATGTATGCCCCATATTCCTTATTACGATTCTCGAATACGATGTCTTCCCAATTGGGAACCTTAATGGCGCTCATAGTTAAAAATTTATGATTTACTGCAACGATTTCTGTACATCCCTAATAAACTCCTTATCTTCTGAAGCCACGTCTACCAAAGCAAACCGCTGTATACTGGTTATATTTATTTCATCCATCATATCCACCATGTTCTTGTAACGCGATTCATCTAATGCTTTGATCAATACGATCAATTTTGGTATATCTTGCTTTTCCTGCAGTAGAAGTTTGCGCAATCCATCATTAGAGTAATTGGTAACCTTTACCTCTGGATCTGTGATACCGATGTACCAATATATCCTATCTTTTTCACCCATCACAAGTGTAAGCACGTGCTTCTCATTTACCATTGGCGGTTTAGGGTCATTTGGTTTAGGATCCTCAGGCAATGTAATCTCCATTGTTTGAGGTTTGTTAAGGGTTGTTGTAAGGATAAAGAAAGTTAACAGCAAGAAAGCCAAATCCACCATGGGTGTCATGTCTATTCTTGTTGAAGATTTCTTAGCACGGACTTTGCCTCCTTTTTTATGCCCGCCCCCACCGCTATCTCCACTTATTTCTGACATATTATTTTATATTTAAAAGTGTCAATTACTTTTTAACAATTATTTCAGCACCTTTCTCCATGCCCGTAATTAGGTTGAACCTGTTTACCTTTCTATCCATGAGTGTTTTCATTACCTTTTTTACTGCCGGATAGCCCGCATCTTTATCGCCTTTAATAGCAATGCGTAGCTTTCTATTTATCAATCGAGATTGAAGAATCCATTCGGCTAATTCATTGCCAACAGAATCGCACGGAATGCCAGGCTGTTTGATGGACTTTCTTTCTTCTTGCGAAAGCCCTAAAAATTGCTTCATGCTGCCCATAGGAATACCCATGGTTGACATTAATGCAAATGTTCGTGCCTCTTCAGGTGTAAACTGTACGCCATGAAGCTCGCCCATTTTAGCGAGCACCTCTTGTCTGTTGAATTGGCCATCCATGTTATAGAAAACTCTGTTTTCTTTATCCACGGAAATGGTCAACACATTTGTTTCGGGGATTTTTATATCCGAAACAGAGGACGGAGTATCAACCGCCACAGGTTCATCAGGCACTGCCGATGCGGTTAACATGAAGAACGTTACCAGCAAGAAGG
>JANXRR010000375.1 GCA_025356795.1 Bacteroidia bacterium | reverse complement strand
AATTCTTTGGCGACATCTACCGGATCTTGGCGGTATACTTTCATCTTTGAATAGTCGCCTTGTGTAAGGCGTACACATTTGCCGTCAATGATGTCAATGGCAGGAATAATTCTCATAACTATACTAATAAAAAACTTTGTAGGATTTTCTCACCTGCCTGGGCCGATTTTTCAGGATGAAATTGAACTGCGTAAAAATTGTCTTTTCTCATGGCAGCGCTGAATGGAACTGTGTAGTTCGTTTGCGCGGTCGCAAAAGTATTCAAAGGCACGAAATAACTATGCACAAAGTAGACAAATTGATTCTCTAAAGTTGCAGGGATCCACCCAGACACCTTTTCTAGCTGATTCCAGCCCATATGAGGCACTTTTAGTTGGTCTGTTGGAACAAACTTTCTTACCGTTTCCGGGAAAATGCCAAGGCAAGGTGTATCATTCTCATCCGAATGGGCGCACATAAGCTGCATGCCTAAACAAATACCCAGCACTGGCTGCTTTAAGTTAACGATAAGTTGATCCAGTTTTTTGTCTTTGAGGTATGCCATGGTGGTACTTGCTTCGCCCACACCCGGGAAGATCACTTTATCAGCTTTTTTGATTTCTTCCGGATTATCTGTAACAATGAATTCACTATTCAATCTCTCCAATGCGTAGCTCACCGATTGAATATTTCCTGCATTGTATTTTATGATGGCAATCATTTTTTTTGTACCTCCGCTTCAAGAGACAGCCTCAAGCTTTAGTTATCATAACCAAGCCTATAGCATGCAACCTGAAACTTGCAGCTTTAAGTTAAAACTCCTTTCGTGGTTGGCAATTGGTTGCCTTCTCTCTTCACAGCCATTTTAATCGCTTTCGCGAATGCTTTAAAAATGGATTCAATCTTATGATGTTCATTGGTGCCTTCTGCCTTTATGTTAAGATTGCTTTTCGATGAATCGGTAAATGATTTGAAGAAATGATAAAACATTTCAGTTGGCATTTCACCTATTTTCTCTCGTTTAAAATCTGTCTCCCAAACAAGCCAAGGTCGGCCTCCAAAATCAATAGCCGCTTGTGCTAGACAATCATCCATAGGCAAAAGAAAACCATAACGTTCAATGCCGCGCTTGTCGCCCAACGCTTTTGAAAATGCTTCACCCATTGTAATTGCAGTATCCTCAATGGTATGATGCTCATCAATGTGAAGATCGCCTTCTGCCTTAATTTCTAAATCGATGTTTCCATGGCGAGCCAGCTGATCTAGCATGTGATCGAAAAACGAAAGGCCAGTATGTATCACTGATTTCCCTGAGCCATCTAAGTTAATCTTAATGGCAATGGTTGTTTCTTTTGTTGTGCGGATAACTTCCGCAATGCGTGCTGGATAAGAAAGTAGCGTGGCAATTTCATTCCACGAATCGCTAATAAGCGCACAAGAATCAGTAAGATTTCCATCAACTAACTTCTCTCTTAATGTTTCCTTTCCTATCAATATTCCTTTTGCTCCTAGGTTTTTAGCTAGCTCAACATCAGTAATACGATCTCCAATTACAAAAGAGTTTTTCAAATCATATTCTCCATTAAAGTAGTGAGACAAGAGAGCAACACCAGGCTTTCTAGTAGGTTTGTTTTCGTGAGGAAAAGAGCGATCAATAAATACATTGGAAAAAGTGATTCCTTCTCCTTCAAATGTTTTCATCATTTTTTCGTGTGCCGGCCAAAAAGTGTTTTCAGGAAAGCGAGCCGTGCCAAGTCCATCTTGATTAGTAATGATTACCAATTCATACGTGTTTTCGCGCGCTATTTTCCCCAATCCATTGAATACGCCCGGATAAAATTCTAATTTCTCTTGGCTGTCTATCTGTTCATCGGCAGGTTCAAGGATAAGGGTTCCGTCACGATCTATAAATAATACTTTTTTCATATTTTTTTCTTCCTGCTGCAAAGCTACACGCTTCAGCCTTCTTAGCTCAAAAATTTAAGTGCCTTCACTAACTCGGCATTCTCTTTGGCAGTGCCAACGGTAATCCGCAAACAATTATCACATAATATAACCGAGGATCGATCCCTCAGAACAATTCCTTTCTCCACAAGTTTTGTATACTTTTCTTTGGCATCTTTTACTTTCACCAATAAAAAATTAGCATCAGAAGGATAGATTTTTTCAACAATATCAAGCGTTGCCAATTGCTTTTGTAATTCATCACGTTGCGCTAAAATTTCATGAACCCATTTGTTCATTGTCTCTTCTTGTAATAAATGTTCGAGCGCAACACGTTGAGTTAAATCGCTTATGTTGTAAGGTGGCTTTATTTTGTTCAACACATTAATTACACCTACGTGCGAAATGCAAATGCCTAAACGTATGGCTGCCAATCCCCAAGCCTTCGATAAGGTTTGAAGAATAACCAGGTTATTGTAATCTTTTAGATAAGGAACAAACCCTGCCGAATTAGTAAAATCAATATACGCTTCATCGACCACAACAAGTCCATGAAACTTGTCCAGCAAGTGTTTTATTTTTCGTTCGCTTAATAAATTACCTGACGGATTATTAGGGCTACAGATAAAAATAATTTTTGTGTTTGCATTCCATGTATTTTCTAACGTGTCTGCATCAATATCAAATTCAGAAGTAAGGGTGGTGGTTTTAATTTCGACAGCATTTACATTGGCGCTCACGGTGTACATTCCATAAGTGGGCTGAGGAATAACCACA
>JANXRR010000361.1 GCA_025356795.1 Bacteroidia bacterium | reverse complement strand
GTTATGAAGCTTCTTTTAAAAGCGGGAGCAGACCCAAATAAAATTGCAGAGGTAAAAGTGGACGTTGCAGGCCCTATGAAGAAGTTGCTGGAAGATGAAAAAGCTAAAGGAAAGAAAGCGAACAAGTACATGGTAAAAGCTTATGAGGATCAGATAAAAAAATTACCAGCTGATAACAAAATAACTTTTACCGCTTTGCAAACAGCAGTAAGTGCTACCAATTGCAAAGAATGTATTGAACTATTGTTAAACGCGGGCGCAAAAACAGAATTCAGAAATGCTCTTTTGGGTGGTAACATTATTCATGAAGCTACTTCTGGCTGGAAGTCCGATGAACAAAGAGCTAAAGACATGAAAACAAATATGCCCTACTTAGAGAATGCAGGGCTTATTCTTCCTGTTTGGTATAAAAACTTAGATGTTTCAGGGCTTGGTACTATCTATGAAATCATTCAACTGTTAAAAGCAAAAGGTGCCGACATTGAAGCGTTGGACAACAACAAAAGAACCCCGCTTACCGGGGCTGTATTGCAACCTACTCCCAATGATGAGGTGATCGCGGCCTTGCTTGATAATGGAGCTAATATAAAAGCAACAGGAATGACGTTGGAAGAGACTGATTTTTCTAAAGAAACATCTGATGCTGGAAAAATTAAGGTGCGTTTTGATTTTCCCCGTGAAGGGAGAAATGGAAATGGCGGTGGCTATAGTGCCAACATGGACTTGCTTAAAGCCAAACCCAAAAGAGTGGCACTTATAAGTTTTTACGTATATGATGCCGGCAATGGAAAAGCTCAAGGCAGTACTTTTGCGGGCTCAGCAACAACTACAGCCTGGAGAACATCTGACTTTGTTGGCCAAACTCAGGCCAATGGTTTCTACAATAAAAGTATCAATGAATTGAAAAGTACATTTAAAGAAAATGGTATCGACTTATTAACACCCACTGAATTTTTAGACTCCGAAGAAAAAATTGAATTTTATTATGGATTTAATCAAGAGTCAGCTAAGAAGGAAAAAACAGAATTTAAGATGAGAGGAAAAATGGGAACTATGGTTGAGCTAAGTTCTTTGAAAGCTTCACCCAGCGATAAAGGGTACAGGCCATTTTTTGTAGCCAATGAACCTGTTGATGAATCTATCATAGCCAACTTCCAAGGCGGTATATTTTCTGCCAACCGAAAACTCACTTCAAGTCTGGGTTATGATTTGGCCAACGGGCTAGGCGTAGATGCTGTGGTAGTAGTATATATTGGAACAAGGAAACCGAAGCAAACTAAAGATGAATATGGGGTAAATACAGTTGTAACAATGATGCTTGGGCCTAATCCTGGCAAAAGCGAAGACTCGAACCCGGACGCTAAAAACCTCGGTCAATTTTATTGTGGTACCAGAACATATTACAGTTCTCCCCTCATCTTTAAATTGGATAAGGGGTTAGCTGGGCAATATGATGGTATGGCTAATATTCTTAAAGCACACGCTGCTAAAATGTGTAAGTATGTTAATGGAAAGGAAAAGGATGAAGATTGAGTTGTGCTTACATAGTAGATTTTAGTAGATGAAATGGAGGCCGCCTCTTTTCTTTTATTTGTTTCTATTTAAATTTGATAATTTACTTTATGAATTGCTAAATTTTTTACAACATGCGGATCGCCATTATTGTTATTTTATTAAGTACCACCCTTAGTTCAATTGCCCAAAAAAAGAAAAATGTGGTGGTGGGCGATCCGTCTGCTATCGCTTATGAGCAGGGGAAAAGCTTTTATGACAAGGGAAAATACACAGATGCAATACCTTACTTTGCAGAAGCAATAAAAGCGAATGCTACCTATGCGGATGCCCTTTATTATTTGGGGTTGTGCCATCGCTACGATGGCCAAAATGTTAAAGCGATCGAGCAATTTGAAGCACTAATAAAGATCAACCCGAATTATTGGGCTTGGTTTTATTATGAGATGGGCATCGCTTTTACTGAGTTAAAACAATTTGACAAGTCAATAGAAGCATTTGACGAATTTCTGAAGCGATATCCACACGATGCAGCAAAGGTGATCTACCACCACCAAGCTCAGTATAAATTGAATTATTCAAAGCAACAAAA
>JANXRR010000037.1 GCA_025356795.1 Bacteroidia bacterium | reverse complement strand
TAAGTAGAGATCAAGTTTGGTTTGCAAAAACCAAGTATCTAACCATTGATTGGCTACATCTAAGGAAAGGTTACGCTCTAGTTCTCCATAGTAGTTGCGCTCAAGCAACACATTTTGCTGAGCTAGTTCTAATTTGTATTTACGTTGCTGAGGCAGGCGAATGGGCTTGGTGAGCTGCCACCAAACTTGCCTATTGTAAGGGCTAAAAAAATCGGTATTGGGGGCGTGATTTTGTGCGTTAATAGATTGCAGCGTTTGGTTATTTAAAATTGGATTGGGTCTTAATTTCGAGGTTATTATATCGGTTTCAACGATTCCAATATTATAAAAAGCTGTCTTTAATACTGAGTTATTCAATTTGGCCTGCTTCAAAGCAGCTTTCAAAGAAAGAAGACTTTGAGCATTTGTAAGGAGGGAAAAAACAAGGATAAATCCTGTAAGAAAGGAAAATCTATAGCGCATTGAGGGAGAATCTTGGCTTTAGTAATTTAAGAACAGGCAAATGTAAGTATTTTTGAATAGAGTCTTTTAAGCATTTAATAATACAAAGTTCGTTTCCACTTGCCTTTAAATATTCTTTTAACAAGGATAATGAGGATAAAAAAATGGCAGTTACATTAAGTAACTGCCTTAGTTTCCCGTGACCCCGGAGAGGATCGAACTCTCGACCCAATGATTAAGAGTCATTTGCTCTACCAGCTGAGCTACGGAGTCATTAATTTAATAAGCCACAAAACTAATGATTGTTGATAATCTATCAAGGAATTATTTTTCAAAAATAAAGCAACTGGTTTAATTACTAATTGCTTGCAATCGTTTCAGTAGCGGTGGATGTGAGTAATGAAAAAAAACATAAACAGGATGTGGATAAAGATTACTTAGCGAATCTACAGAAAGCTTTTTAAGCGCATCTGAAAGAGCTTTACCATTATAAGTTTGCTTTGCATAGGCATCGGCTTCAAATTCATTTACACGACTGTAGATGCTCATCAACAACCCAGTAACGCCTGAAATGGGAGAGAATAAAATTCCAAAGGCAATGAGATTAAGGTGCAAGGCTTGTTGGGTTCCGCCTAATGCTAATGATAATTGCTGATTGAAAACCATCAGCGATAAAATAAACAACATGAAAAATAATTGAACTACTGAAATTGCCAATCCATAAATGATGTGTTTCTTTTTAAAGTGCCCAACTTCATGCGCCAGCACTGCTACAAGTTCTTCTGTTGTGTGATTTTTTATTAATGTATCGAACAATACAATTTTCTTCTTCTTGCCAATACCTGAAAAGAATGCGTTGGCTTTGTTAGATCGCTTCGATCCATCCATCACAAAAATATGATCAAGCGGAAAGCTTACCTTTTTAGCAAATGCTTCAATAGCTGTTTTTAATTCTCCTTCTTCTAATGGTGTGAGTTTGTTAAAGAGTGGGAGAATCAAGGAAGAGTAAAACATGTTAGCGCAAACGATGAATGCTGTAGCGATAAGGCCAAACCAAATCCAAAAACTAGGGCCGATAGTTTGGATCAAAAATAAAAGTACGGATACTAATAAGCCGCCAATAATTGCCCCAAGCAAATAACCTTTCACCTTATCAAGTATAAATGTTTTGATAGTTATTTTATTGAAACCATATTTCTCTTCTATCACAAAGGTATCGTATAATTGAAATGGAATAGTGATCAAATCGGAGGCAATTATAATTGCGCCAAAGAAGGCGAGTGCCAATGGTATTTCTTGGGTAAAATAATTTCTTAAATATCCATCGAGCCAGCCGAAACCTCCAAGTATCAAAATGGTGATGGATAAAATAAAGCTGAAGCCTTCTTTTAAAAACCCAAACCTCGTTTGTTCATTAGTATAGTCAAGTGATTTTAAATATTTTATAGGATCATAGAAGGAGGCAATTTCAGCAGGTATCTCTTTTCGCTGTGCATGAAGGTTTACTATTTCAAGTACTTGACCGAAAACATAACTGATTATGGAAATGCCTAGAATGATGTATAAAATTACTTGGGGTGTCATATGCAATTGATAGCTAACTTTGGGTAAAGGTATTAGATTAACTTTTTTATGCAATTCACTATCAACACTCCTGCTCTTCTTTTTCCAGCCATTACGCTACTTATGCTGGCCTACACCAATCGGTTCTTGGCCTTGGCAACATTGATTCGAAACCTAAATAAGCAATACAAGTCCATGGTGGCCGATAGGGATTTGATCCAACTTCAAATAAAAAACCTTTTGAGGCGCCTTACCTTAATAAAACAAATGCAAGCCAGCGGAATTGTTAGTTTTTTCTTTTGCGTATTATCTATGTTGCTAGTTTATTTTCAACATCCTTTTTTGGCATTTAGCATCTTTGGCTTGAGCTTGGTTTTGCTTCTCCTCTCGTTGATCCTTTCGCTAAACGAAATCTATATAAGTACCCGCGCACTTGAACTTGAGTTGAAAGATATGATGAAGGATCAATAATTTTCTCTTACAACAAATAACGTGAGGTGTTTTGTTGTTGAAAGAGTATCTGTTCAGCAATAAAAAAATACGTAGCACACAAATGGACTCATCAGATAATTTGATAGTTTTGTCTAACATGTTTGGTTAGGTAATTAAAAACATGGGCGATCAGCAGAAATGTTTCCGCCTTTTCATTAAACTCAGTTTGTCTTATTACAGTAAAAAAATTTAAACTATGGAATTCACCAGAAGAAATTTTCTTCGCAACACCGGTTCATTGTTAGCAGGCGCCTCCGTTGGTCCACTTATTTTTAGCGATACAGTGGGAGCTGTTTCCTCCAACGATAAAGTTGTGGTTGGCCTCATTGGCTGCAATGGCATGGGCTTTTTTAATTTAACCGACTTTCTAAAAGTACCTGGTGTTGAATGTGCAGCACTTTGCGACATAGATGAAAACGTATTGAATGCGAAAGCAGCGGAGGTGCTCAAGCTCACGGGCAAAGCTCCTAAACTTTATAAAGACTATAGGAAGCTGTTGGAAGATAAAGCCATTGATGCAGTAATAGTAGGAACACCCGACCACTGGCATTGTCTGCCGATGGTGAACGCATGTGAAGCAGGTAAAGATGTGTATGTGGAAAAACCACTGGCAAACTCCATTGCTGAATGCGAAGTAATGGTAAAGGCTGCGCGCAAGCATAACAGGGTGGTGCAAGTAGGGCAGCAACAGCGCAGCGGTGAGCATTGGAAGCAAGTAACCGATATGATACGCGATGGAAAAATTGGACCCTTACGAAAGGTAAATATCTGGGCAAATTTTGGATATGGAATTGGGCAAGTAACGGCCCCGGATAGTGCAGTTCCGGAAGGCATTGATTTTGACTTCTGGC
>JANXRR010000334.1 GCA_025356795.1 Bacteroidia bacterium | reverse complement strand
ATTCCTTCTTTTTTTAGCGATGTGTAAGAGACCACATTATTTAATGCGATGGTTGGCATATATACCATAGAATACATGAGCACGATGTAGTACATGGTATCATAATCAGTAACAGAAGCGGCTCCAAAGAGAAGCAAGCCGCCAATTAAATGACAAAGACCAAGAAGCCGCTCAGCATTAATCCACCTGTCGGCAATAATCCCAAGAAGTGCGGGCATAAAAAGTGAGGCCACGCCCATAGTGGCATAAATACTTCCTACTTGGCTTCCAGTAAATTGGAGCTTAAAAATTAAATAACCTCCAAAGGAAATAAGCCAGGTTCCCCAAACAAAGAACTCCAAGAAGTTCATTACGATGAGTCGATTCTTAATGTTCATGGAGTGGGTTAGAAAAGAAAGTATTAATTTCGTTTGCTAAGTTCGTCACGAATCTTAGCAGCTTTCTCATAGTCTTCCTTATCAATGGCGTCTTTCAATAAATCGTTAAGCTTTTCTAAGCTGAGATTTTTGTAATCATCGGTTTTCTTGGCAGGCTCTTTTTCCTTTTTTGCGTTGGGCTTGGGCTCTGCTTTTACTTCGGTTTTTTCTTCCTCTTCTTCCTCGTCTGTGAGTACAATACCTGCTTCTGCTAAGATGTTTTCGTAAGTAGAAATGGTGGCATCAAATCTAAGTCCTATGGCTATTGCATCGCTAGGTCGGGCATCAATCTCAGATTTCTTCAAGCCATCTGAGCATACGATTTTAGCAAAAAAAACACCTTCCTTCAGATCAGAGATAATGATTTCATCTACATGAAAATGAAAGGAGTTGGCGAACGACTTAAATAAGTCATGGGTCATTGGGCGGTTGGGAATTATCTTCTCAATCTCAATGGCAATTGCTTGAGCTTCAAACATTCCGATAATAATGGGCAACCTGCGGTTTCCTTCCTTTTCACCTAACACCAATGCGAAAGAACCAGACTGTGATTGGCTGGATGATAAACCAAGTATTTCGAGTTTTATTTTCTTCAAGTGAATCGGAAAAAAATTGAAATTATAAAAAAAATTGTAGAGTTATAAATTTGAATTATTACTTGGCAGCATTAATTGCTGCAGTCAGTTTCGGTAATACATCAAATGCATCGCCCACAATACCATAATCAGCTGCTTTAAAGAATGGGGCATCAGGATCTTTGTTGATCACCACAATAAATTTAGATGAATTAACACCTGCTAAATGTTGGATGGCACCCGAAATACCCACAGCAATATAAAGCTGAGGAGCCACCTTAATACCAGTCTGGCCTACGTGTTCGTGATGGGGTCTCCATCCTAAATCAGAAACTGGCTTACTGCAACCGGTGGCTGCGTGAAGCGATTTCGCTAAGTCTTCTATCAATCCCCAATGCTCTGGGCCTTTCATCCCTCTTCCGCCCGAAACAACAATTTCAGCTTCCGGTAAAAGTATCTCCCCTGTTGCCTTTTCAGTAGATAAAATCTTTGCGTTAAAATCAGCATCTGTTAATGTAGGGGCAAATGGAGTTATTGAAACTGAAGCTCCTACCTCTTTTAGTTCTGCGGCATTTTTCTTGATAACTAATATTTTTTTGGCACTGGTAAGCTCAACATACGAAAAGGCTTTTCCTGTATAAATGCTTCTCTTCACTACGAATTCTGCCGAAGTATTGGGTAACTCCACCACGTTGGTTGCTAGGCTTGCTTTTAATTGTATGGAAACCATAGCCGCTATGGGCGTACCTAAGCTAGACCCCGCTAGAACAAGTGTGTCTGCATTCTCCTGATTAATGACTTGCACTAAAACGCTCGCATAGGCTTTAGCAATGCCTTGATTTAATCGGGCATCGGAAGCATGAAGAATTTTGGACGCACCATATTTTCCAATATTTTCTAACTCAGAGGAAGCAACTGAACCTAAAGCCACAGCGGTTACTTGAGTGCCCATAGCATGGGCGTAGGCCACAGCCTCCAACGATGTTTTCTTTACTTTCCCCTCGGCACTTTCTACAAATACTATTGTCATGTTAGATTTTTAGATTTAAGATAGCTAGTTGTGATATTTAGAGTCAAGGTTTGTGATTGGGTATTTAACGATCTGGGATTTTTAAACTTTATAGCTTGGATTCTTACAACACTTTGGCTTCGTTTTTTAACAAAGAAACAAGTTCACCCACATTATCAGCCGAAACCATTTTAACTGCACCTTTTGGAGCTGGCAACTGAAACTTCTGAGCCTTAACTGTTCCTTGCACAGCCACAGGCTCTACAACTTTCAAAGGTTTGGTTCTTGCCGACATTATACCGCGCATATTAGGTATCTTCCATTCAGCAATGGGTTCTTGGCACCCTGCCACCAATGGCAAGCTTGCTTCAATTATTTCTTTGCCACCTTCAATTTCGCGCGACATTTTCACGTTCATGCCGTCAATCTCCAACTTCATAACGGGTGAAAAAGAAGGTATTCCAAGAAGTTCGCCTACCAAACTGTGAACTACTCCGCTATTGTAATCGATCGATTCTCTTCCCATTAAAACTAAATCGAAGCCCTT
>JANXRR010000305.1 GCA_025356795.1 Bacteroidia bacterium | reverse complement strand
CAAAAACCTAACAGGTCTAAATAGTTACGAACCAACAGTTTTAGTAAGCACAAAAAAAGTTGCTGATAAAATTTTTATTTCTATAAAAGACAACGGCAACGGCATTCCTCAAAAAATAGTTGATAAAATATTTCAGCCATTCTTTACCACCAAACCCACAGGACAAGGAACGGGATTGGGTTTGAGTTTGAGCTACGATATTATAAAAGCACATGGCGGCGAAATAAAAGTGGAAAGTAAAGAAGGAGAAGGAACGGAGTTTATCATCTCGTTAAAAACAGAAAAAGGACAACAAACATGAAGTACTGGATAAAAGTTTTTTTTATTGTTTGTCTCCCAATCTTGTTAACGGCTCAACCGAAAGATCAGGGCAGGTTAATGAGGGCGTTAAAAGTAGCTCAATCTGATTCAGCCAGCTTCAACATAAACATGTATTTGAGCTATTACTATGAGGAGATAATTACCGATTCCTCCATATATTTTGCAGATCAGGCATTCTTGATAGCTCAAAGAAATAATCATGAACAAGATGAAGCAGCTGCCTTGAATTCGAAAGGATATGGGTTATTAACATTGGGTAAATACCGTGAGGCATTGGCCTGTTTGCTTCATGCACACAAATTTCTTGAAGAGCCGGGAAATGAAAATGGCAAGTGGTGTACTGACAGCAGGTTATTATTACTTTCAATAAACCATCAAATGTTTGGCAACCTGATGATAGCCACTGAAAACCCAGTGCAAGCGATTTTTCATTTCAAGGAGGCCATCAGGATAGGCGAAGAAATCAAAGACTCCTTTCGTATCAATATGGGCAATGAATCTATCATAGCGGAATATGCAGCTCTTGGCAAATTTGACTCTGCTTTAATCTTTGCTAAAAGAGCCGAGGAATTATTGTTGCCCATAACCAGACAAAAATATGGCGGCTGGATTTGTCTTGATGTAGGTAATGTTTATTTTAAACTTGGAAATACTACACTGGCAAAACAAAAGTATTATGAAGGACTAATGATCTCAGTGAAATATAATAATCAACTTACCTTATGCGATATTTATGATGCCCTCGCTAAATTGTATTTATCCGAAATGCAAAAAGATTCAAGTCTTTATTATGCCCTTCAAACAGTTGACCATGTAAGCATTCTTAGTTATAAGGCAGACTTAGCAAACAATATGGGAACCGCATACGAGAATCTATACCTAAGCTATAAATTAAATAATCAATTCGACAGCGCTTTCAAATACCAGGGCCTTGCACTTATTGTTAAAGACAGTTTGAATAAAATACGAATTAAAAATCTTGCTGACTTTCAAAATCTTTCTTTTAGCGAAGAGCTTCGGTTACAGAACCTGGAAAAGGAAAAAGTAGTCTACCAGGCTAAGATCAGAACATATGCTTTATTGTCGGGCATTATAATATGTATACTCATTGCATTTTTGCTGTACAGGAATAACCGAAGCAGCAGAAAGGCGAATGAGCTGTTGCAAACGCAAAAGAAAGAAATCGAAGTGCAGAAAAAAAATGTGGAAGAAGCATTGGTTGAGTTAAAATCTACCCAATCCCAACTTATACAATCTGAAAAGATGGCATCCTTGGGAGAACTAACCGCCGGCATTGCACATGAGATACAAAACCCGTTAAACTTCGTGAATAATTTTTCTGAAGTAAGCAATGAGCTGATTGATGAAATGAAAGAAGAGTTTAAAAAAGGTGAAACAGAAGAAGGCTTTGCTATTGCGGATGATATCAAGCAAAACCTGGAAAAAATTCTTCATCATGGCAAACGTGCCGATGCCATTGTAAAAGGTATGCTGCAACATTCGCAAGCCAGCACAGGAAAAAACGAACCAACAAATATTAATGCATTATGTGATGAATATTTAAGATTAAGTTATCATGGTCTGCGTGCAAAAGACAAAGATTTCAATGCAACAATGAAAACCGACTTTGATGAAAGGATTGGCAACATCAATATTATTCCACAAAACATTGGAAGAGTATTATTGAATTTATACAACAATGCGTTTTATGCTGTTTGTGAAAAGAAGAAACAGCAAACAGAAAATTATGAACCAACAGTTTCAATA
>JANXRR010000295.1 GCA_025356795.1 Bacteroidia bacterium | reverse complement strand
TTTTGTTTCGCTTAGTGGAGTATCTTCAATCAATTGGAAATTTAATTTTTGGATGTAAAAGTTAATAGCTTCATCATAGTCTTTTACCACTAGGCTTATATGCACCAGTTTTTGCATAGTTTAATCAATTGCGAACTATTTATTTTTATTGTCAAATTATATTATCAAAAGTATAGAAATTGCTTAGAAGGAAACATAATCTAGGTTAAAAAAAATTTTAATTTCTTGAAGGAATAAATTTTAAAGTTATATTGTCTAACAAACAACATTGAATAGTTTACATGGATTTGGAGATAGATGAAGTCTTAATACAAAAAGCCAGAGGCGGAAATGTAGCTTCATTTAAAGAGCTTGTGCAACGGCATGAGGGAAAAGTGGCTGGGGTGGTCCGCTCCATGCTAGGATCAACACCAGAAGCAGAAGATGTAGGCCAAGAAGTTTTTATAAAATTTTATGAGTCGTTAGATAAGTTTCGTGGCGATTCGATGGTGAGCACCTACTTGGTAAGAATTGCCATTAATCTTTCTTTGAATGAGTTGAAAAAAAGAAAGCGAAACTACGCTAGGTATGGTGGTTTGGAGGAAGGCCATGAAGCGAGAGCCAATGAAGACATGAGGGATTTAAAGGAACTACTTACACATGAGTTGAATATGTTAGAACCAGATTTTAAAGCAGTGGTAAGTCTTCGTTTGGTGGAAGGCTACACAACCGAAGAGACATCAGTTATTTTGAAAATCCCGTTGGGAACAGTTCTTTCACGTTTATCCCGAGCGCAGATTAAATTAAGATTGGCATTGTCAAAAAAACTTAAACCCTAAGAATATGAACATCAGTGATAGTGAAGAATTGTTCCTTCGTTCGCTCGATGCAGAACTAAGCGAAGGCGATGATGCAAAATTGAATGCGGCCTTGCAGCAAAATCATGAATTGAAAAACAGAAGTGAACAGCATGTTCAACTGCGTGAGTTCTTGATTCGCAAAGAGGTTGATTCCTTTGGCCCTTTCTTTGCCGAACGGATTGCTCATCGCATCAGCCAACTGAAGAGCGAGTTTGATTATCAAATCTTTTTTTTCTTTAAAAAATATCAGTTGCTTGCAGCAGGTATTATCATTGCCTTGTTAGCAATTAATATTTTAGTTTCTGATCAGCTTTCAATAAAATCTATTTTGGGGTTTGAAGAAGAAGCAATTGAAGAGGTGATTTCCATTGATGTTTATTCCAACTTAATCAAGTAATTGTATGACAGCAGAAAGAAGAAGAGCAGTAATCACTATCAGCGCCACCTTAATCATAGGAATATTGATTGGGTTGCTTGCCTCTGGATTGTGGGGAAGAAAATACTATGGTCAACGGAAGGAACAGAGCCACAATGAAATGAAAATGACCTTTGAGAAAAAGTTATTGAATGTGGTGGATGCAAATGAAGATCAAATAAAAATACTTCAACCTATATTGAAGGAAACGTTTGCTCATATAGATTCTCTGCAACATGAAACAGAGAAAGAGGTAAGAATCCTATTAGATTCTATGGATACTAAATTGAAAGGAGTATTGAGGGATGATCAATTTAAGAAATATAAAGAATTTAGTTCAAAAGGTAGAAACTCTAAAAGACATAGATAGAGGATCAACTATTGTTATTTATCATGTAATTAGCACCAAAAGAGAACTATTGGATGGATGCTGTATTAAGTAAAAACACGCAATCTTTGAAGTGAAAATAACTTTCGCTTGGTTAGCTGTTAAATCTTTCTCAGCTTTATAAATAGTTTTGTATTTTCTATTGACATGAGAAAAGCGGTCGTGATTGCTACATTAGGATGCATAGCTGTTGCTATAGGTTTTATATTTTGGTCGCAAGAAATAAAATATAGTCTACCTACCCCAATACCACCCAACTTCCGCCAAGTTTCCCTTCACTCTAAAGTTATATTGGCCAACAATATCCAAATCAAACCCTCTTCTTTTTTGCATTTTTATAATCCTGATTGTCCTTGTTCTAAGTTTAATTCTCAGCACATTCGGCAGTTAATCAGAAATCATGGAGATAGTATCGGTTTTTATATAATCGTTCCTTCGCAAGAAGATATTCAGCCAGCAAAAAATACCTTTGGCGATATAAATTATATTGTTGATGAATCTGGACAAATTGCTGTCTCGTGCGGAGTATATTCTACTCCCCAGGCATTTATTCTTGATAACGAAAATCGATTATTTTTTAGAGGAACTACAATAAATCACGATATTGTACCAATCAGGTAAGCAACTATGCTGAACTTGCGTTGGTGAGCTTTCTAAACAAACAACCTGTTCCGGTTTTCGGACTTGCTGCAGGTTTAGCATATAGTTGCGAGTTATCTGATCAAACTAAATCAACTATTGAAATCTTCTAATTCTATGGCACGTATAACAAATTTGACTTCTGAACACAGAGAAGAGACCTTTCAAGAAATTAATCGAAAGGCTGATAAATTTTCGCTCTATTCATTGCTTACATACTTTGCAATTGGCGTTGGATTGTCTTTTTTTTACGGTACTTTTTTAGTGGGTTTTGGTGTGGGCGGTTTGTGTCTTGTAGCTTACTTTATTACAAAAATTGCGTTTCCAAAGAGTACTTTATATCAGTATGTCTACAGCGCAATACTAGCAATATTTACTGCTCAATTTATTTATCAAATGCATGGATTATTTGAAATGCATTTTTTTGTTTTTGTAAGCTCCACTCTTCTCATTGGCTATCAAAACTGGAGGCTTCAACTTCCGTTAATTTTGTTGGTGGTAATTCATCATGCTTTATTTGCATACCTTCAATATTCAGGCAATAAAGAGATTTATTTTACTCAATTGCCTTATATAAATCTGTTTACTTTTATGGTCCATGTTTTGCTAGCGGCAGTGATTGTTGCGATTTGCGGTTGGTGGAGTTATGAAATTGAGATGAGAACATTATTGGTGGCAGAAAAAGAAATCATAAGTGGAAGTCAAATGGCAGTAGTGAAACAAAATATTTTGTTTGCTGATGAAATTAGTAAAGGAAATCTCCAGTTTGATAGTGGATCAAAAAATAATGAAGATGAATTAGGTCATGCACTGTTGGCTATGCAAAAAAGTTTAGTGGTTTCAACTAAGCGTGAGCAAGAAGAGAAATATATCACTGTAGGCGTAAATGCCATAAGTGAAATACTACGCAACAATAATAATAATATTGATGCTCTTGCTAACGAACTAATTAAGGGCATTGTAAAGTATTTAGGTATTAATCAGGGTGGACTTTTTCTTGTTGAAGGCGATGAAGAAAAGTATTTAAAATTAATTTCTTGTTATGCCTTTGAAAGAAGAAAATTCCTTCAAAAGAAAATAGAACTAGGAGAAGGTCTGGTGGGGCAATGCTTCTTGGAAAAAGATATAGTTTATATGCGTGATGTTCCACAAGAATATGTGCGCATTACTTCTGGTTTAGGAGATGCCGCTCCTACTAATATATTAATGGTGCCTATTCAAACACAAGATCAAATTGTGGGTGTGCTAGAACTTGCTTCTTTGTATGAGATATCTCAGAATAAAATTGATTTCGTAACCAAAGCTTGCGAAAGTATAGCGTCCGCAATTGTTTCTACTCAAATAACGCAACGGGTTCAATTACTTTTAGGTGACGCGCAGCAACAGGCAGAAGAGATGCGGTCGCAAGAAGAAGAGATGCGCCAAAACATGGAAGAGCTTTCAGCCACACAAGAAGAGATGCAGAGAAAAGAACAAGAATACATTGCAAAGATTAATCGTTTAGAATCAGAATTAAATTTAAAGAATGCATAATAAATAAACTTGGGGTCACTGCTTCTATTAAAAAATGTATTTTTAATCAATGAAGACTATTTGCATAGAATCATTTACAAGGGTAGTATCTACATTCTCAATTATACTTTACTTAGCAAGTTGCTCATCGAAGCGTTCGGAAAGTAATATGCCTTCCCTTGTTGAGTACAACTTTCATATTCGCCCTATATTATCCGACCGATGTTTTAAATGTCATGGTCCTGATGCCAAGCAACGCAAAGCCGATCTTAGATTAGATAATGAGGAGAGCGCTTTTGCAGCCTTGAAGAAAAATCCCAGTGTACATGCACTGGTGGCAGGTAAGCCCGATCAATCAGAAGTTTTTGTGAGAATTTCCACCAAAGATACCTCTCTGGTTATGCCACCCCCCTCATCCAATCTTTCCCTTTCTGAATTTGAAATAAAACTTATTAAAAAATGGATTGGACAAGGGGCCAAATACCAACAGCATTGGGCACTCATTCTTCCTATAGAATATCCTATTCCTAAAGTAAAAAGTGACTGGCCGAAAAATGAAATTGATAATTTTATCCTTTCTAAGCTGGAGGAGAAAGACTTGACTCCTAATAAAGAAGCCGACAAAGAAAGATTGTTGAAACGAGTATCATTAGATTTGACGGGTCTTCCCCCCACCATTCAACAGCAAGAGGACTTTTTAAAAGACGAATCGCCAAATGCATATGAAAAAGCAGTAGATCAATTTTTAGCTAATAAACATTATGGAGAAAAGATGGCGGTTCAATGGCTTGATATTGCACGCTATGCAGACACCCACGGCTATCAAGATGATGGATTGAGAACCATGTGGCCTTGGCGTGATTGGGTAATCCATGCGTTTAATTCGAACTATCCATACGATCAATTTCTAACCTGGCAATTGGCAGGCGATTTACTCCCCAATCCATCGAAAGAAATGTTGCTGGCAACAGGCTTCAATCGCAATCATAAGATTACTCAAGAGGGTGGCGTGATCGATGAAGAGTATCGCATTGAATATGTAACTGATCGCACCAACACCTTTGGCAAAGCTTTTCTGGCATTAACGTTTGAGTGCGCCCATTGCCACGATCATAAATACGATCCCATATCGCAAAAGGATTATTACCGCACGTTTGCTTTCTTCAATCAAGTAGCTGAAAAGGGCTATCAGGGTGATATTTATTCAGGCACGGCTGCCGATCCGCCACGTATGAAGATAACAAGTGAAGAGGTGGCTAAAATTTTAACTTTCATCAACAAGAAAGACACAACAGATGTAAAAGTAATGGTAATGAAAGATAGTTCGCTTTTTCGCACAACTCATATCTTATTGCGCGGTGCTTACGATGCTAAAGGCGAAGCGGTAGACTTTGGTACACCCAATGCGATCCTTGAATACGACACAACAAAATTTGCTAAGAACCGACTGGGCTTAACAAAATGGCTACTCGATGAAAAGAACCCGTTAACATCTCGTGTGTTGGTGAACCGAATATGGCAAGAATTTTTTGGAAGAGGCTTAGTTAAAACGTCAGGAGACTTTGGCATGCAAGGAGAACTCCCTTCCCATCCACAATTATTGGATTGGCTTTCAATGGATTTCAGAAAAAAGGGATGGAACATTAAAAGACTAGTGAAACAGATGGTAATGTCAGCAACCTATCGTCAATCTACTGTTAATAGCAATGAAAAAAAGAGCGTTGATCCTGAAAATATTTATTTGTCGCGTATGACAAGAACGCGGATAGGTGCAGAGTTTACCAGAGATTTAGCACTGTCAAGCAGTGGTCTACTCAATGCGGAAATTGGTGGACCTAGTGTAAAACCTTATCAGCCCAAAGGCATTTGGGAAGTGGCGACTTCGGGTCGTGGACTCACAAAATATATTCAAGATCATGGTGATAAATTATATAGAAGAGGAATGTATACTTTTATTAAGCGTACTGTGCCACCGCCAGCTTTGCTAATGTTTGATGGCAGTAGCCGCGATCAATGCGAAGTAAAGAGAGGCCGCACAAATACACCGTTGCAAGCATTGGTGATGATGAATGATCCTGTTGTGTTGGAAGCTTCGCGTGTACTTGCAGAGAAGATCATGTTGAATGACAATACTATGGAGGAAAAAATCACAACTGCTTTCCGCACAATTGTTTGCCGTAAACCTAAAGAAAAAGAACTTGAGCTTTTGAAAGCTTATTTTGATGCTGAAACGAAATTAGCAAACGGCACTAAGAAAGAGCAGCTTATAAGAACGGGTGAATTCAAGCACGAAAAAATTGAAAATACCGAATCACTGGCAGCACTTATTAAAGTAATTATGACCATTTATAATATGGAAGAAGCGATTACTAAAACATAATAATAAATATGGCGAATGAATTTTTAGAGCGACACCTTAATGTAAACCGAAGACACTTTCTCGGAAAACTTGGGGTAGGTTTAGGAAGTGCCGCATTGGGTTCTTTGTTGATCCCTGATTTGTTTACAGGTAAAGAAGAAAATATTGCTTCTTTACGGATTCCACATTTTGCTCCTAAAGCAAAACGAATTATTTACTTGTTTCAAAACGGAGCTCCTTCTCAATTAGAAAGTTTCGACTACAAACCTACGCTTATAAAAATGGCAGGTCAAGATTTGCCAGAATCTATTCGCAATGGGCAGCGCTTAACAGGAATGACTTCAAGTCAGGCTAAGTTCCCATTAGTGGGTTCTCACTTTTCATTTCAGCAATATGGAAAGAGTGGCGCGTGGATAAGTGAATTGTTTCCTAACATCGCTAAGATTGCTGATGAGTTATGTTTTGTCAAATCTATGCATACAGAGGCAATCAATCATGATCCAGCCTTAACATTTATGCAGACGGGTTCACAACAGGGCAGCAGGCCAAGTATGGGCGCGTGGCTAAGCTATGGATTGGGCAGTGACAATAAAAATCTCCCCGCATTTTGCGTGCTCCTTTCAAGAGGGAAGGGAAATGGACAAGGTGTTTATTCAAAACTTTGGACAAATGGGTTCTTGGATAGCATACATCAAGGCGTTCAGTTTAGCAGCAGTGAAGAGCCTGTATTGTACCTTAACAACCCTTCCGGAATTGATAAGGAAGATAGAAGGAGAATGCTT
>JANXRR010000273.1 GCA_025356795.1 Bacteroidia bacterium | reverse complement strand
GAAGCTGGCAACGTTCTTGGTTTAAGTTGTGCTAAGTGAATTAATGTATCCAACGCTCTCGTATTCGATCCCCCCAATCCACCATAAGTTAAGTTGCTTAATGATACAATACCAATACCATACTCAGGAGAAAATCGCCATTCGCTTCCATAGCCTGGCAAACCACCGCCATGTCTTACCGTTACAATTCCATTGCAATTCATTCGGTAACCCAAGCCGTATCCATAGCCAGTTACTGCAGGGCAGGTCTGTCCATCACTTGATTTGCTTTTCACCTGAAGCGATCCTAACTTATGTAACTGATGCATGGAGCGCATAGAACTTCTCTTGATAATGAGCGATTCATCATCACTTCTTGGAGGCCATGCCGACAAATGAAAGATCAGGTATTTACTAAAGTCTTCCACAGAGCAAATCAAACCGCCCATAGCTCCATAGCTTCCATCGTGAAGAATGGGTTCTTCTTTCCATTGATCATTCTCCCATCTATAGCCTAATGCTAGTTTCTCTTTTTGCACTTCCGTAAATTCCCATCTGGCATCATTCATTTGAAGCGGCTTCAAAATGTTTTCAGTAATATATTTTTGGTACGGTTGGCCAGAGACTTTTGTAATGATATTACCTAATAAAGCAAATCCTAAATTGCTGTACTCATAGTTGAGTCCGGGTGAATTAGCAAATGAAATTCCTTGCTTTACTAGGTTTATTAGATCTTCATCGGTGTCGGCCAATTGCCTATCGCCCCACGGATTGTCTTCGGGAAAACCGGCAGACATGGTTAACAAGTTTTCAATTGTCAATGCGGGTGAATCGCTTGTCATGTATTCAACATTCGCCACTTCAGGAATAAACTTTGCCACGGGATCAGTAAGACTTAGTTTTCCTTCATCCCTTAATTTGAGAATGGATAGTGCAGTAAAGCTCTTTGACATCGAAGCGATTCGGAAATTAGTGGCGGTAGATGCAGAAATGTTGGAATCGAGATTAGCTGTGCCAAAAGCATTTGAGTAAACCAATGTACCATCAACCACTAAGCCATAGGCTATAGCAGGAAAATGATTTTTTGAAAGCTGATCCTTAAATATTTTATCAATGACAGGAAAGGCAATCTTGATTTTTTCTTGCCTTAAGCTATCTGAAAAATAGGGCTGCTTATAATCGTTGATGAATTTTGGTTGACGAGATGAAGTTTCACCTTTATCAGATTTAGAACATCCAAAAAACATTAATGCTAAGCCAATGACTAAACTTTGTTTAATTGTGTACATGCTGCGTTGTAAAAATTATTTCCTTGCTAACTTAACTTCATCTTTAGTTGATGGGTCAATCATATATTTCTTTTCTATGGCCAACTGAAATAATCGTTACAATTACAACCTGATAACTCATCTTGTCTTTCTCTTCTTCTCAATTTCGTCAAAGACTATTTCTGCTGGCTTTGTTTTTAATGTCCTTTGTATTGCAGTGTCAAATTCTTTTATGCAGGCTAATTCGTCTTGATCATCTAAAAGTTTTTTATAGTTAGAATAAGAAAGCATAACGCCTTTCTTTTTGCCTTTCTTGTCAGTAATAAAACTTGTTTCCATTGGCTTATTTCTTGAATGATTTATTTCCTTGCTAACTTAACTTCATCAGGAGTGACCGCAGCTCCCTTGTTGCCCCATGTATTGCGAATGTAATTAAGCACGTCACTCACATCCTGATCGTTTAAATCAATGGCTGTCATTTCCATGTTGTACTCTTTTCCATTCACTTTCATGGTACCCGTTGCACCTTTGATGATTTGAACGATTGAGCGTTTTTTATCCGCCATTAGATAATCTGATTTTGCCAACGGAGGAAATACACCCTCCATTCCTTCGCCATTTTCCTGATGACAGGTGATGCAACTTGTTTGGTAGATTTCTTTCCCTCGCGTAGCACTTGCCGTTAAGTCAAAGGCTGGTTTTTTTTGGAAGGAGTAAAATATGAAGCTTGTTGATGCCCATACAATCAGAAGTAATACTTTTTTTTTCATAATTGTTGTTTGAT
>JANXRR010000261.1 GCA_025356795.1 Bacteroidia bacterium | reverse complement strand
CTTCCTTTCGCAGGATTATTAATTTACCCAAACGAGGCATTGGGGACACTACTATTGATAAGATTATAGTGGCGGCCAATGATCACGCAATTTCCATTTGGGAGGTAGTTCAAAACGCAACTTCTTTTTTAGGAGGAAGAGCTTCTGGCCCCATTGATGATTTTGTTACCAAGATAAAACGCTTCGCCATAGAAACCCAAAACAAAGATGCTTACGAAGCTGCCGCTGAAATAGCCAAGTCATCTGGCCTGTTAAAAGAGCTTTATGAAGACAAAACTGTTGAAGGCCTTAGCCGATATGAAAACGTTCAGGAATTATTGAATGCCATTAAAGAATATGTTGATGATCCTGAAAAGGAGGACAAAACATTAGGAGCATTTTTACAAGAGGTTTCTTTACTTACCAGTCAGGATGAAGGCAAAGACAAAGACCTTGACACAGTCACGCTTATGACTATTCACATGGCGAAAGGGCTTGAGTTCAGATACGTTTATATGGTGGGCATGGAAGAAGATCTATTTCCCTCACAAATGATGCTTAGCAGCCGTGCTGAATTGGAAGAAGAACGTAGACTTTTTTATGTGGCTATTACAAGGGCCAAGAAAAAACTGTATCTAAGCTATGCTCTTACCCGCTACCGCTATGGCCGTTTAAAAAATTGTGAACCGAGCCGGTTTTTGGATGATGTTGACCAACGTTTCATTAAAGTAAGCACTAAGTTTGGAGGGATGGAATCGGTGGCACCTAACCCCGAGTTTGCCAAGAGTTTTGTGAGCAGCATGAAGAAAACCATGAGCACACAACCTAATCAAAAAGCAAGCTCATATAAACCATCGGCCAATTTTGTGCCCAGTGACACCTCTAACTTAACCATTGGAAACAAGGTAGAACACCCAAAATTTGGCTTCGGCATGGTTATGCAGATGGATGTAAGTGGCCCCGATCGCAAAGCAAAGATCAGTTTTGACGATTTTGGCGAGAAGACTTTATTACTTAGCTTTGCAAAGCTGAAAATACATCAGAATTAAACTTAAGAAGTTGACTTTTGCTTCGCTTCTTCAAATCACAAAAAACTAATTTGACTTCATAATACTCATAATGACAATAGGAGAATACAATACCGAAAGACCTGGCATTAAATTAAAAGAATACGGTCGAAATGTGCAAAAACTAGTTGACTACATACGCACCGTTCCCGACAAAGATAAAAGAACAGAGCTTGCCTATACGCTCATCGAGCTAATCAAACAACTCACTCCATCGCTAAAAGATTTTCCAGATAATCCTCACCGCGTTTGGGACGACCTTTATATCATAGCTGATTTTAATTTGGATGTAAACAGCCCCTATCCTGTTCCACTCCCAGAAGTGGTTTTTAAGAAGCCTATGAGGGTATTATACCCTCAAAGTAACGTTAAGTACAGGCACTATGGGAAAAATATAGAGCGCCTTGTGAAGGAAGCAGTGAAAATAACAGACGCTGCCGAGCGGGAAGAGGCAGTTATCTACTTAGGTAAGCTGATGAAGACCTTTTATAGCAACTGGAACAAGGAAACGCTAGATGATACGGTAATCATTAAAGATCTTAAAGTTCTTTCTGATGGTGAATTAACGGTAAGTTTGGATAAAGTTAAAGAAGATAATCTATTTGAAAAACTGTATCGCGAGCGCAAAAAACAACGGCCTCAACAAGGCAGCAATGGGCCTTCCAACAACCGAAATAATAATCAACGCCATTTTGGTAAGAATCGTAATAATAATAACCAACATCGCAGAAGAGACTAATGGGTTCGTTTAAAATAAAAGGAGGGCAAAAGTTAAAGGGCGAGATCATTCCGCAAGGCGCAAAAAATGAGGCACTTCAAGTTTTATGCGCTCCCCTGCTCACGGCTGAGCCAGTTACTATCCACAACATTCCTGATATTATTGATGTCAACAAGCTCATTGAACTGATTGGTAATTTAGGCTGTAAAGTTGAAAAGTTAAGTCAAGGCTCTTACCGTTTCACGGCTTCAAACATCAATACAACTTATCTGAAAACCGCTGAGTATCGACAGAAGGCTGCTGCTTTACGAGGATCAGTTATGTTGTTGGGGCCAATCTTAGCGCGCTTCGGTGAGGCCAACATTCCTAAACCTGGTGGCGATAAAATTGGAAGGAGAAGATTAGATACCCATTTCATTGGCTTTCAGAACTTAGGTGCTAAGTTTAACTTCGATGCCGACCAAAATTTATACAATATTGATGCGCATGCTTTGAAAGGTTGTTACATGTTGTTAGATGAAGCCTCAGTAACAGGAACAGCCAACATTGTAATGGCTGCAGTATTGGCCGAAGGAACAACTACCATATACAATGCTGCATGTGAGCCTTATCTTCAGCAACTTTGCACAATGCTCAATAGCATGGGCGCAAAAATAACAGGTATTGGTTCTAATTTAATTACCATTGAAGGTGTAAAGAAATTGGGAGGAACAGAACACACTATTCTCCCTGATATGATTGAGATTGGAAGCTTTATTGGGTTAGCTGCCATGACACAATCAGAAATTACCATTAAGAATTGCAGAATCGAGAAGCTGGGAATCATTCCGGAAATTTTCAAGCGGTTAGGGATTAAGATGGAGCTTAGGAATGATGATATTTTCATTCCTTCGCAACCTCATTATGAAATAGAAACTTTTATTGACGGCTCTATACTAACTGTGGCCGATGCGCCTTGGCCTGGTTTCACTCCTGATTTATTAAGCATTGTGTTGGTCGTTGCCACTCAAGCCAAAGGAACGGTGCTCGTTCATCAAAAAATGTTTGAGAGCAGATTATTCTTTGTAGACAAACTCATTGACATGGGGGCGCAAATTATTCTATGCGATCCGCACAGAGCTACTGTTATTGGGCTTGATCGCAAACAGTTATTGAGAGGGATAAAAATGTCCTCACCAGACATACGCGCTGGCGTTGCTCTTTTAATCGCAGCTCTTTCTGCTCAGGGAGAAAGTGAAATATCCAATGTAGAACAAATTGATCGAGGCTATCAAGACATTGATGGTCGCTTGAAGAAAATTGGGGCGATAATTGAACGCTGCTAAGCCAAGGAACGATTCTACTTTAAATCAAAACAAGAAAGATTCTATCTACTAAATTAACGTTTGATTTCTACCCATTCGGTACACCAGGTAAAAAAAGACATATTGATTATCCTGTATTCGCCTAGGTAAAATCTACAACCTAAAGAAGGAAGTCTTCAAACGGACTTCCTTTTTTTTGAAACATTAGACGCATTACCCATCAACACATGGAGGCCTATTCTTCATTCTAACCGCCCCCTCGGTAATATCTATAATCTTCAACTTATTTGTTGTAAAATCTTAACAGTTGTTTATTTTAATCTTTGTTGGTTACTG
This sequence comes from Bacteroidia bacterium, assembly GCA_025356795.1. Taxonomy (GTDB): domain Bacteria; phylum Bacteroidota; class Bacteroidia; order Cytophagales; family Cyclobacteriaceae; genus ELB16-189. The sequence goes on along the minus strand of JANXRR010000261.1, from coordinate 511 downwards.
TTTTATACAGCAGCGAACGAAAGTAATATAGACGAACTCATACTAATCTTACAACTATGGAAAAAGTAATTCCTATGGAAGCAAAGCAGAAAACTTCAGTATTATCTACTGAACGATTGGCGCTCACCTCAGGGCTTATAATAGCCGCTTGCCTAATCACCTATTTCATGATTATGAAGTACACAAACCTATTGTCCGTGATTGGACTGCGTGTGTTCGATTTTTTAATTCTAGGCATTGGAGTTTTTATGGCCTTTTGGTACTATCAAGCTAAGACTAAAAAGAAGATGATGTACCTGCAAGGTCTAATGTTCGGCCTTTCTGTAAGTGCATTTAGCACTATACCCTTTGCACTCTTTACAGGGATTTATTTTGAGTGGCTCGACCCTCAACTGCTTATAAGATTAAGGGAGAATGCACCTATTTTAGGTACCCATATTTCTGCTTTTAAAATTGGCATTACCACCGTAGTAGGTGGCATGGGCTGGGGAATGGTTATTTCATTTTTATT
>JANXRR010000231.1 GCA_025356795.1 Bacteroidia bacterium | reverse complement strand
CATTGAAGACATCCATTATTTTAGTGATAAGTGTTTTTGTATTGATTCTCTATTCTACTTTTCTTACCCGAAGCGGGATTTTAGGAGACGCCTCCGTCCACTCCTTTACAGACTTAGGCCTTTCTGGTCAACTTTTGGTATACCTTTTGTTTTTTACCATCCTCGCTATTGTTTTAACTTCCATTCGATGGAAAAATATAGCCTCCTCAGAAAAAGAGGTTTCCATTTACTCACGTGAATTTTGGATATTTTTGGGAGCCACCACCCTTTGTTTAATGGGGTTTCAAGTTATTGTACCTACCTCAATTCCAGTCTATAATAAGATTGTTGAATTGTTTGGAGGCGTTTCCAACATAGCTCCCCCAAGTAATCAAATTCAGTTTTATTCAAAATTTCAACTATGGTTTGGCGTTGCCGTAGCATTGATTTCTGGAACGGGGCAATTCTTTTGGTGGAAAAAAATGGATGGCTATGGATTGAAGAAGCAATTAATGGGGCCAGCTCTTCTTTCACTAATTTTATTTGCACTAACAATTGCCGTTGCAAAAATTTACGAACCCACCTATCTGATTTTAGCCTTGGCCAGTATCTATCTCATCGTATCCAACGGCACTATTTTATTTAATCTGTTAAAATTAAATCCTAAACTCTCTGGAGGAGCCATAGCCCATATTGGTATAGGCCTTGTGTTAATTGGCATTTTGTTTTCCGCTGGCTATTCTAAAGTAGTATCGTTGAATAATACGGGACTGCTTTACTCAAAAGAAGCCGGAACTGAATTCAATAGAGATAATTTACTCCTGTTCATTAACGAGGCAAGAACAATGGCCGGGTATGATATAGAGTTTCTAGGTGAGCGTTTACAGCCTCAAACCAAATCGGGCTACATGAAAAAAAGTGATCTTGAACCAACCGACAATCCCTATAAAGTAGTCGCAAAAAAGGATGTATTATTCAAAGAAGAAAAGTTGTTCAATGCAAAAGATACTATTGAAATAAATCCGGAAAACACCTATTATGAAATTGAATTGAGGAAAAACGGAAAAGTAGAAGCTTCACTTTTTCCTCGCATTCAGGTAAATGAGGAGATGGGTGGCAGGGTGGCATCACCGGATATCAAAAGAAATTTATTAAGCGATTTATATACCCATGTGGCTGCACCCATGGATCCAGAAGCAGAAATTGATTGGGGTAAAACAGAAGAAGTTAAGATCACTTTTGGCAAGGAATTTTTTGTGAATGACTATGTTGCTATTCTAGAAGATGTAAAACGCCTCGAAAAACTTGATGGTATAGAATTAGTAAACGATGATGTGGCAGTTCAGGCAAAAATAAAGATTCAAGGTGAGCATGACATTTATTTCGCAGAACCTATTTTTGTAATTAAAGATCGAAGCCAAATTGGGCGGATACCTTCGGAAATAAGTGATTTAGGAATAAAAATTACTTTGCTAAATATTCATCCCGAAACAAATGAATTTAGCTTTGCTATTAATCAAAGACAAAAAAACTGGGTCATTATTAAAACCTTAGAAAAGCCATTAATTAATGTTTTATGGTTAGGCACTGGAATTCTCATGATTGGATTTTGCTTAGCTGTTGTGAGAAGGTTTAAGGAATTCAAGTTTACATCTTAAGGCCTCAACAATGCTGCAAAAATTTATTAGAAAAGTTAAAAGATTAGTAGTTAGAAATGGTAACTACGGTAACTATGGTAACTACAATGGTTACTCTTGGTTAGACTATTACGAAAATTTAAATGTAATCGATAATCGCTTGTCAGCATTGGCAAACTTATTGAACACTTCAATTGACGCGAGTGATTATATTTCTTCAAAAAGAACTTTTAAACCTTTTGGTCTTACGTTTGACACCTCCTACAGTTCTTCGTTAAAAATATGTGGTAAGCCTAACTATTCCATAGATAATTCAGTAAGGATTGAAACGTGTAAGGTCCTTTTTTACAAAAAAAGGATTGGAAATATTAAACTCACTACTCAACTTCATTTTTTTGAAGAAAAATTATTCTTGGCGAAAACTGATTTTTCCAATACACAATCAAATGAAAGTATACATGAAAGAATAGCTAAATTGGCATTAAAGAAATACGCTGATATAGACCTTGTATCAACTAAACCAAAAGTAATTCTTAGGGACGAAAATAATAGTGAATTAACAATTGATCTGTTAAGTGTGCATCCTTCTATTGTTTATGTCTCTGGAAATAAAGAGGTATCAGAAAAGATTCTTATGATAATTAATGCCAAAAAAATAGATAGAACGTCAAAAGAAAAGCTCATTAACGATGAGCTTTTCAACAGACTTTAAATTTCTTTTCAAATTTTAGTCATCTAAGTTAGAATCATCTAAGGGCCTCCATTCCCAAATGTCATCATAGTGTGAAGAACCAGCTTCACCCAAGCCTACGTAAGCTTTTCCTCCCGTTACAAACCAGATAGCATTTTGACGAGAAGAGCCTTCAAAATTTGATTTTTGAGACCATCGGTAAGTAGCAGGATCATATTCATAAATGCTTAATGTTAATGATGGTGAAGAGCCTATTGCCATGTAAGCATGATCATTGAATGCAAAAGCAACAGCATTGCTCCTTCTTACTGAAATTTTGAAATCGCTATAATTATCGCTGTTTGTTGCTTGTGCCCTATTGGTCCAAGAGCCATTGGAAGGATCAAACTCCCATAAGTCTGAAATGTATAATCCGTTATTTTTACCACCTACCAACATCATTTTGCCATTAATTACAAAAGCTGATGCTCCCTCCCTTTTATCTCCAGGATAGCTAACTATTTCAGTCCAAGTATCGGTACCGGGCGAGTATTGCCAAAAGTCACCAAACCAACTTGTTCCATTGTATCCTGTTCCCAAATATCCTTTTTCACCAATACCAATGGAAACGGCATTATATCTTCTACCTCCTCCAAAATTATTAAGTTGGGTCCACTTGTTTGCTGCGGGGTCATATTTCCAAAAATCGTTTAGTTGTTGAAAATCTCCATCCAAATTTCTATTATAACCAAGGCCTACATAACCATTTGATCCTACACTAAAAGCGGTTGCCCTTTCACGCAAAGTTCCTGGGAAACTGGCAATTGTTTTCCAAATCTGGCCCTCTAGCACGTAAAAATCAGATAAATAATCTTTGCCATTATAGCCAAGGCCAGCATACACCTTATCCCCTATGGTAAATGTGATGAGACCCGAACGTGGCACCCCTTTAAATGGTTGACGTTTCACCCAGTTGCCTTGTGTAGTTGTGGTAGGAGTTGTGCTGCATGATTGAAGCACGACAAACCCCGACAACAGAATGAGAAAAAGTAAAGCTTTGATTAATTTCATTTTAATTAGTGGTGAAAAGTTAGAGCTATTTATTTTTTGAGAGAGATACAAAATACAGACTTAACTTCATTTGATAGGCACTTTTAGAATCGCCAACTGCTAACCTAGCAATGGTGTTTCTAAAGTTTGTGTCGTTTATCAAAAAAAGTAGTGCATTGTCATTGTTAACATCTGTAAGCAATTGTTGGTTGATAAAACTTGTGATATCGACATTATATCTTACGTTCCTTTCTAAGTTTTCATTGTCATCAACCAAAACTGCTGAATAAGTGCTGTTGCTTAAAATAGAATTTTGGCCATCGACAATGTAACCAACAAGCGACAAAGGAATTGGAGTGGTTTTAGTTCTATAACCCTTAATTGGAGACATTTCTAATACTGCGCTAGAAGCTGAAAAGGTGCCATCTGTTATTAGCAAATCTCTTAGATGTGGTATTTGAACTCTAATACCCAAGCCCGTGCCTGATTGTATAAAAGCTGCATTACCTGTTTCTATAGAACTAACTGGGTTTTTTAACGTCTTTAAATTCTTAACTGGTGACGCACTTCTATTCGCCACTATACTATTAAAATTAATGCTTGACCCCGCTGTGAAGGAAACATGTTTCTCTTTGCTTGGAAGAACCGATTTATCGTAATAATAAACTCGTAATTCAATGGCAGGGTTCAATCCTAGAATAGAAGTATTTTGCGTTTTATCAGGAATAATGGCAAGGCCTCGGAGGTATTTTAAAAACTGACCGCTTTGCAATACTTGATCATCACCTTGTTGCAAAAGTTTAAATATCTCACGGCCCATTATATCAGAAAGAGGAATCTCAACACTGTCTCTGATATGGCGAGGTCTTGGAGAAAAAATTAAGCTGCCAATAGGTGATGGATCAATGGTAAAATTGCTCGTATTAAATTTTCCACCATTATAAAGTTTTAGTTCATCGGTAACCTTGTGAACCTTAACTAACATAGAAGCAGTCGTGTCATAATAATAAAATCCGCTTGTTTTAAAAGTTAATCGAAGTGCTTCGTAAGTGGTGAAGTTTTTATCTAATTGAGTTACCGATTGTGGGGTCAATTGAAAAACAGGTGAAGCGGTAACAGGACCCAGCTTTTCGTCATTGGTATAACCTAACAGCAGTTTGTCTGGATTATTGGTTTTGAGGCTATCAAATAGAACTGTTGAGACATTTAATGTTAAAGTATCTGTAACCCCAATATCGAATGTTGAACTCTGAACAAAGTCAGCACCCAAATTAGAGGTTTGATCATTGCATGAAAAGCAAAGTATAGCCAGCGCTAGCTTTAAAAAAGTATTCAATTTGCGCGCTTCAACCTCCATGTTTATTTTAAAATAACGGCAAAAATAGCATTATCTTATTAAGACTCCCAATTCAATATTTTCCGTCTATCTAGTTTAAGATGATTGATCTCTCAATTTTGTTTTATTACAACCAAAAAATAATTAATGTTATTTTGCCCGCCCATAAAACATTGAAGGCTCTAAATGCATCTCAAGGCCAAAAGGCAATACTCTTGAAGCTATTTTATTAATGGAGTTTTAATTTAGCTTAACTATCTTGCCGCTTTATTAGTCATGACCGTCACAAAAAATATCAAATATTCTCTTCTTTTTCTCTTTTTGTCTCTTCAACTTAATTTTATAAGGGCTCAAGATATTTCAGGATCAGTTTATTCAATCTACGGAATTGGTGATTTAAAATGGAAAGGCTCTGCCATAAATCGCGTAATGGGAGGCACTGGTATAGGTGTGCGCGATAATTACAATTTAAGTACAGCTAATCCTGCCTCTTACAATGCTATCGCATCGCCAATATCAAAACTTTTTGAATTTGGAGGTTATTCTGAAAATAATACTTTTAGAAATTCTTCTACGAGCACTAATTATAAGGCAGGAACAATTTCAAGCCTAAACTATTGGTTCAAGTTTTCACCGAAATTTGCAGGGGTAGCCGGAATAGCTCCTCTCAGTAGTTCTTCTTATAATGTTTCGAGCAATCAAGCAATATCGGCTGGCGCAAGCTTAATTCCAGTAAATTATGAAGGAAGCGGGGGATTCAATCAATTTTACCTAGGCAACTCTTATCAGGTATTAAAAAATCTTAGTATTGGAGTAAACGCCAGTTTAGTTTTGGGTTCTCTTAATCAAAAGGCAATTACAAGCGCAAATCCCTATAGTGGGGCTTTGCAATCTAACACCAAATTTTTTGCACAAGGAGGCAATTTTGATTTGGGAGTTCAATATTTTTTTAAAGTAAAAGAAAGCCAGTTTACGCTTGGTGCTACCTACAAAACAAGTACCACCTTAAATGGTCACAAACAAACAATTTTAACTACCTCTTCGGGAGCAACTAAAGAAACCGACAAGCTTTTGGTTGCCTATAAACTTCCGAGTCAATATGGTGCTGGATTTTCATACATGAGAAAGCGAATTGTTTTGGCAGCAGACATAACCTTTCAAGAATGGAAAAGAGCTAAATTAGAGAACGACATTGTCACCCAGAACACTTTACGGTATGCCTTTGGTGGAGAATATAAAGGCAACCTTGCTACCGAAAATTACTTAAAGGCCATAAGCTGGAGAGCTGGCTTTCATACTCAAGGTTATTATGTTATAATTAGAAACACTTCTTTATCTGATTGGGGATATAGTGTTGGAGCGGGGCTTCCCCTCAATGGTAACTTTGCAAGCGTTAATTTGAATTACTTTTATACAAAGTTTGGAACTACAGCCAATGGATTGGTACAACAAGAATCGAACAGATTTTCTGTTGATGTAATCATTCGCGACATTTGGGGGATAAAAAGGAAGTTTGATTAAATGGTATTATTTCTTCTTATCTCTAAGAAGTCATCTTTAATTTTTTGTCTTGAAATAATTTTTCCCTTTACAATGGGTGCTTCGATGCCGTTTTCAAATTGAATTGGAGAATAAAAAATTCTTGCTTCATCCCAAAGATTAGCAGCAATGAATAAATTGTGGAGTTTAGCACCACCTTCGATAATAATTGATTGAATCCCTTTGCGTGTTAAATCGCTTATCACATCTGCAAGAAAATGCTCTTCACTTATTTTTACAAAAATTACCCTTTCATGCACACCATCTTTACTTAAATTATAACTAATAGTTTTTTGCTGCCCATTAAAAACATTCAGATCAGGGGAAAGCTTCTGTTTTCTGTCAATAATGATTCTTACTGGATTTCGACCTACATAATCCCGTACATTTAAAACGGGATTATCATAAAGCGCTGTTTCACCTCCAATCATAACTGCATCTTCCTCAGTTCTCCATTTATGAACTAGTTGCCTAGAATACTCATTAGTGATCCATTTTCGATCACGATTTAAGGGAGCAATAAATCCATCGTTAGTCTGCGCCCATTTTAGTATTATAAACGGCCTTTGCTTTTCTACAGAAGTAAAAAATCTTTTGTTCAACTCTTCTGCTTCCTCTAAAAGCACGCCTATCATTACTTCTATTCCAGCGCTTCTGAGTTTTTGAATACCCCTTCCGGCAACCAACGGATTAGGATCTTTAATTGCCACAACTATTTTTTTTATCCTTTTTGAAATCAGCAGATCGGCACAAGGGGGAGTTTTGCCTGTGTGGCCGCAAGGTTCGAGTGTTACATATAAACAAGATTCTTCTAAAAGACTTTCGTTTTCAACAGAGTTGATAGCGTTTACTTCTGCATGTGCACTTCCAAATGCTTTATGCCAACCCTCTCCAATAATTCTGTTCTCATGAACGATCACACATCCTACGCGAGGGTTAGGGCTTACATAACCCGTGCCTAATTTGGCTAACTCCAAAGCGCGTTGCATAAAAAGTTCATCTTGAGTCATAAAGAAGAATTATACTTGCAAAGATCATTGTAGTGATGGCTAATTCCAAAGTGCTTTTCAACGAATTAAAAAAGAAGATTTCTATTGACCAAAGTCAATCTGAAATTGAAAGCATATTGTTTTTACTTTTTGAAAAGAAATTGAGCCTCACAAAAACTGAGGTCTTATTAGAAAAAGAAGTAAGTATAATTAATGATCTCTCAGAATTCATCGATCGCATTAATAATCATGAACCCATTCAATACATTGTTGGCGAGGCCGATTTTTTTGGAAGAACCTTCCTTGTAAATAATCATGTACTAATACCAAGGCCAGAAACCGAGTTGCTTGTTGAAGAGGTTGTAAAATTGTTGAGTAGTAAGGTATCTAAAGGAATAATAGTTGATATTGGCACAGGCAGCGGATGCATTGCTATATCATTAGCAAAAGAACTAGTAAACAAACAAGTGGTAGCTATTGACGTAAGCCCTGAAGCAATTGAACTAGCAAAGCAAAATGCTAGCATTCATAATGCCGAAGTAAATTTTATTACAAGTAATATTCTTGTTGATAATATGCCCCTTCAGCATCTTGAATGTATTGTCAGCAATCCCCCTTACATAGCCCAACATGAAATAATTTATATGAATAAAAATGTTGTGAACTACGAACCTCATCTCTCGTTATTTGTAGACAATAACGATCCCTTGATTTTTTATAAACGAATTACCGCTTTAGCAAACAAAAGCCTTAAGCCCAGCGGAAAATTATTAGTAGAGATAAACGAACGGTTTGGAAAAGAAGTAGCTTCTCTTTTTGAAGCAAACAATTTTAAAGAGATTAGTATTAAAAAAGACCTTGATGGAAAAGATAGAATTGTAATGGGTATTTTAAAATAAATTTTTCAAATTTCTTCTCCAACCCAAAAATTATTGGTTTGCCTAAGTTTAACAAAGCCCGAATTAATCACCATCAGTTGATCACTTAATCCCTCTGTGTGCATCTCCAATTGTGGATGAATGAAGATATGAGCGCCTTGTGGGAACCATTTTGAAAAGCTCCCTATCCTAATTAAACTCCATCGTATGCCACTACAAAAAGCAACAATTTCTATTGACAATTTTTTTTGACTCATGTAATCCAACGATTTTTTATCTGAGACAAAACAATTAATCGTTCTATATTTTTTTTTGGAAACGAATTCCAAACCTTCATCTAAAAAATTATCACTCTCTGTAAACAAAAATTGAATAGGTAGCTGGTTTTGAAGTTGCTCTTTAAATGAACTTGTTTTTGATATTAATGCCACATCGATTTTTAATCCCCAAGAAAGCAGGTATTCAATAGACCCTTCACACGCTATAATTGTGGGGCTCCACTCAAGTAACTGTTGAAAGCTATCATGTGAAATTGATACTGCATCCAAAACTAAAAGTGCTGGCTCTTGATCTTCGCGTATAATATGATGGCTTGACATTATTCTTCAAAAAAACAAACTGAACCACCAACCCATGTCTTGTCCTTATTGAATTTTACTCCAATCATTTCTCCGCGGCTTAGTCGAGCTAGGTTAGTTATCAATTTAGGCTTGTGTTGATCTTCCTCCCAAATAAAAAGCAATCTGATTTCCGCTTTTACTAAACCATCTGGTGCTTGAATGATTGGTTCATATTGCACCTTTCTTTGTAATAAATAATTTTCTCGATCTGTCGGATCTATGGAATCCAAATCATGTTGGGCAACGTGAAAAATTATGCCACTTCCTGAAAAGGAAAACAATGGTTTAAGCACATACTTCTCTAAATCATTTGGCCAACAATCATACTCATTCAAAAATTTACATTCAGGTACATACTTATTTTTAATGAAAGGCATTGTGTATTTGCTAATCCTAAAAAACCAGTTGGGATGACCCACCCATTCCACATCTACATCTTCAGTTAAATTAAAGTCAAGTTTTAGATCATTTCGCTTGGTTAGTTCATCAAAGATTACACGATTATAAATTCGGTGAATAGGAATTTTTTTGTCTTCATTTAAATAAAATAATTTTTTGTCTTCACGAACTACATCACCTATGTGGACAGTTTTGATGCCGGTAAGCTTTTCGGTAATAATAAAATCAATAGCTGTGTTTTGTTGAAGTGGATCTATCTCCAATAAAATTACATTTTCCGTTTTATGATTGCCTAATAAAAATTTGCGAAGTGTATTCTTATATTCAATAGAGCTTAAATCAAAGTGATTGTTAAATCCAAGGGGTAAATCATAATGCTCCTTAAACTTTTCTCCTAAAAAATCCTGAAAGCCAAACAAAGAAGGGAAGCCTTGCATCTCAATTAGCTGAGGTTGAAGCTCACCTGAGCCATCTTTAACTATCGCAAAATCAAGTGCAATAAAATGTGAGTGATCATTTTCATTGGGTACAAAACATCCTTTGGGGATGGCCCTTTGCGTTATTTTTTTGAAATCACTTCTAACAATAAAATCTATTATTTCGTTGGAGGCAAAGAGTAATTTCTCTTTAAAGTGAGACGATATGAATATGGGTGTTTCAGCAACTCGGAAACGAATGTTAAATTTGAATGAGTTATTTAAATCATCCAAAAACAACTTATATTTTTCTTCAGTAAGGTTCTTGTTAAACTGAGTGCGGATTGGATTAATCATAACCCATTATTATTTGATAGTGTGCTTCTTAAAAACGAAGGTATCACAGTTTTATAAGTGAGCTTAATTTTATCGGGTTCGTTTACCATCATTAGCATTTGTTTATACTTATTCTCACTATGCTTTTCTACTATCAACTTTTTTTTGTCATCGCGCAGCAAATACTTATGCATTCCTTCTGAATCTGTTTCTGGATGAAATTGCACGCCAAAAAAAGCTTCATTAAAACGGATGGCCATTATTGCACGCTCCAAAGGAACAAAAGGTCGATCTTTTTCAATGCAGAGTATGTGACCGCCACCAGACCAAATCTTTGCTTCATTCGGTTCTAGTATTTGGTAGTCGCGCGAATCAACTGCATACATTGGATCATGCAAGCCAGTAAAGAATGGCTCAAGGTTGCCCGCCTTAGTTTTATAAATCGGCATAATGCCAAAAGAAGTTCCTTTTCGCTTAGATACTTTTCCGTAATTATAATAGCGACAGAAGATTTGAAATGAATGACAGATTAAAAAAACATTTTTACGATGAAAGGGTTTTTCTGAATTGTGATGGAGAATGCTATCCATCAATCCAAAATAATTCTTCTCCCAAAGTAAACCTTCGCTAGTTAAAGGACTTCCGGGGCCACCTGAAGAGATGTAAGCGTCAAAACTTAAATCTGCTATTTCATTTTTGAGTCGAACGTCAAATACTTGTGAGTAAATTTTGTGCTCCGTTTCTAATTCAAATTCCTGAATTAAGTTATGGATACAGCGCATGCCTTCGTTTGGCTCGCCTTCATATAAATCTAAAATTGCTATGCGCATTTTTATCAGTAAAAATTTTTCTCACGAATAAGTGTGCTAAATATCAACTATTGTTTGCTGGGTAATGTAATCCACCACGCTTGACAAATTTCCAGACTTATTGAACACCTCCAATTGCCTATCAGCACCTGTCCCATTTTTTAAAATCGTATGAACGTAGTTTATGGCATATCGGCTACCCAATTGATCTACTACATCGTCAATAAAATCAAGAAGTTCAATAATTAACGAGCGTGTATCGAGTTCTTCTTGCTTGCCAAAATCGATCAACTTTCCATCGAGGCCATAGCGAGAGGCGCGCCATTTATTTTCATTGATTAACGAGCGGTTATACATAATAAAGGTCATGTTCTGCATGCGCAATTTATACAACTTCACTACCAGTGCTTGAAAGATGGCAGTGATTGCCATGGTCTCTTCCACTAACATTGGCACATCACAAATACGAAATTCAATAGTATCAAAAAATGGATGCACACGCACGTCCCACCAAATTTTCTTAGCGTTATCAATACATTTTGTTTTAATTAGCAGGTTAACATAATTTTTGAAATCGTCCCAATCATTGAACTCATCGGGCACACCCGTGCGGGGAAATTTGTCAAACACTTTCGTGCGAAACGATTTGAAGCCAGTGTTGCGGCCTTCCCAAAATGGCGAGTTGGTTGAAAGCGCATATACATGTGGTAGAAAGTAACGGACTGTATTCATGATATGGATCGCCATATTTTTATCGGCAATGCCCACGTGAACATGCAATCCAAAAATCAAATTTGATCGGGCGGCCTCTTGCATTTCCTGTACAATTTCATCGTACCGAGGATTAGGCGTAATTAATTGGGTGCTCCAATGCGAAAATGGATGTGTGCCTGCTGCCCCTATTCTTAGCCCCAAATCATTAGCAACGCTACTTATAATTTTTCTTAGCTTGGTTATGTCTTCGCGTGCTTCATCTACGTTTCTACAGATTACCGTGCCAGCCTCAACAACTGCTTGGTGCATCTCTGCCTTTACCTGATCTTTTACAATATACGATGCTATCTCAACAATCTTTTGATCATGAGATTTCAATTCTCGGGTAATTGGATCTACTATCATATATTCCTCCTCAACACCCAATGTAAATTTTTCCATAGTAATTTAGTAGATGATCATCCGTTGGTTGTCGACAGTAAGAATGCACATGCGTTGTTATCTTCTTTTTTCAATTTTGGATGTAGTTTTCTTTGGCTTAACCTCACTTATTGGCTTGTTCACTTTAGTTACTGTGTTGGCTTTGGCTGCATTGGAAACAAATGTTCCCCAGGTTAGATTGTCTTTTCCTGGCTTTTGCATTTGGGCACGCTCAACGGCCATCTTGGCGGCATGCTCTACTACCCACTCAAAATTTTCTTGGCCAACAGATTTCACATCTGCATCGGGAGCAGGATTGCAAAAGTCAATAGCATACGGTATTCCATTACGCACGGCCATTTCCACAGTATTAAAATCATAACCTAACGCACTGTTTAATGCCAGCACATCATGATGCACTTTCATCAACAGTTTTTCGCTAGCGGGGCCTTTGTTTACCACGTAACGTAAATCAGAAGGGTTGCGAGGTTCATATTGCATGATGCGTACATATTTGCCGTTCAAACAGTAGCATCGAAAATAATCATCGAAAATAATTTCTTCTTGAAGCATCATCACCAGTTGATTGGTTTCAGCATAAGATTTAAAGAACTCTTCCATGTTATTGAGTTTATAAACACTCTTCCAGCCTCCACCGGAGTGTGGCTTCATATAGGCAGGCCAACCAATATGATTAAAAATTTTTTCCCAGCTTAAAGGATATTTTAAATTACTAAAGGATGCATCAGAAGTATCGGCAGGTTTTTCTTGCGAAGGAAGAATAACTGTTTTGGGTACGGCTACTCCAATTTTTACAGCTAACGCGTTGTTAAAAAATTTCTCATCGGCACTCCACCAAAATGGATTATTAAGTACGCATGTTCCATCGATGGCTGCATTTTTTAAGTAGGCACGATAAAATGGAACATCTTGTGAAATTCGGTCAATAATTACAGCATAACCATCACCCACACCTTGCTGCACCATATCAACCATTACAAGCTCTGCTGTAATATCCTTTACTCCCATCTTATTAATTCGCTCAACAAATGCTTGGGGGAAAGAACGTTCCATACCGTGAAGTATTCCGATTTTTTTCATAGTGATTATAGTTTTATTTAATGAGTGATAAATAGTGCGGAAACATTTCTCTCCATGCAGGCCAATCATGATTGGCACCTTCACGAACATCAAGCCAATGATTAATTCGTTTGGTACGAAGAATGCCAGCCATTTTTTCGTTAGCATTCCAGCACATATCATTCGTGCCTGTGCCTAATACCACATGCAAATCATCATAATATCCATTGTTGGAATTCGCAATAAAGTCAATGGGATTGTTGAAATATACATTGTCATCATAATAACCATCAAGCTGATCGCGAATATCAAAAGCGGCTCCCATGTTAAAAATGTACTTCACCACCTCAGGATGTTTAAATCCAAAGTTTGTAGCATGGTACCCCCCAAAACTACAACCTGCTGTAACCACCCGACTAACGCCTGTTTCTCGCTGTGCCAACGGCACAAGCTCATTCAACAGCATGAGGTCATACCAAATATGGTTTTTTACTCGGTCCGCAGGGTGAATATTTTTATTATACCAGCTCGATAAATCAATCCCATCAGGGCAATAGATTTTCACAAGACCATTGTCTAGGTACCATGCGGCACTTTCAATCAGCTTAAAATCCTTGTTTTCATAGAAGCGCCCCATCGAAGTAGGGAAAAGAATAACCGGATACCCTTGATGGCCAAAGGCTAATACTTCAATATTGCGACTGAGGTTGGGTGAATACCATTGATGTACATGTTCGTGCGGCATACGTATAAAAAAATTATGAGTTCAAAGTATCAACCTTAAGTCCGCTGAAAAATATAATTTTACAACTTTTCAGAATTATAGCAGGAAGCTAAACCAAAAATTGTGATCATAAAAGAGACCGATAAAAATAATTTGCCGACCCACACCAACTCCGACTTATATAGCAGGGAAAAGCTAACTGGTATTTATACAAAACTGCTCGAGCGAAAAGTAGATGTTGAATTGTTGCTGCCAGCAGGGTTCAAAAATTCAACAAAAAAATATCCGCTGCTGATCCTCAACGATGGTCAAGACAACAATGCTGTACAAGTAAAGGAAACATTGGAGCGGCTTACAGTGGAAAATAAATTAAATGAAATAATTGTGGCGGCAGTAGTGGCGGCAGATAGAATGCAGGAATATGGCATTGCGGCCAAAAGCGATTATCAAGGTAGAGGAAGTGTGGCCAAAAACTATACACGCTACATTACTATGGAGCTCATTCCATATCTGCTTTACAAATATCCTATAGAGCCATCTGCTTATCATCATGCAATAGCTGGATACTCCTTAGGTGGGCTTTCAGCCATGGATATTGCATGGAATAACCCAGAGGTATTTTCAAAGGTAGGCGTGTTTAGTGGGTCACTTTGGTGGAGAAGACGCGATACAAGCAATCGGTTTTATTCAGACTATCGTGATCGACTGATGCACCAACAAGTGCGAAGAGGCAAGTTTAAACCCGGATTAAAATTCTGGTTTCAAGCGGGTACACAAGATGAAAGGAGTGACCGCAACAAAAACGGAATAATTGATTCTATTGACGATACACTTGACCTGATTGTAGAACTCACGAAAGTTGGCTATCGCCCTTTTCATGATATTCAATATCTAGAGATTAAAGAAGGGAAACATAACGCTGCTACATGGGCTGAGGCCATGCCCCATTTTCTCACATGGGCATTTGGAAAATAATTTCGTAATTTCGTAACATGAATATTGAAATTCAATCAGCACCGCGCACCATCAAGGAAGTATATGAAATGCTTTCCCGAAGGCACGATGGCAGAATTAATCAATGGACCAATTTATATGTCGCCAGCATCAACCAATAAATATCAATGGCTCCTCATCGCTATGGTTAGAACCATTGCAGATTTTCGAGAAACTCATGCACTGGGCAAAATCCTTATCGTTCCTTCGGATGTGGAGAATAATGAAGAAAACATTAGTCAACCCTTGGATGAAGTTCAGTATCCAGGAGTTCCTGACTTAACTATTGAATTTCTTTCCCCTAGCAACAATAAAGATGACCTCCTAACAAAAAAAGAACTCTACGAAAAATTCGGAGTGAAAGAATATTGGATCATTGATCCTTCCACCAAAGAAGCCATCGTATATCCATTAGAAAACAATCTATACACCTTGGCGGGAAAAAATACAGCTGCCCTTTTTTCACCTATGTTCAATCATTCATTCTCATTTTAAACTCCATTAGTTTGTCATCCATCAACACAATTATTTTTGATTTGGGAGGTGTTCTCATAGATTGGAATCCTCGCCATCTCTACCGAAAAATATTTAATACCGAAGAAGAAATCACATGGTTTCTTGAAAATGTTTGCACCAGTGATTGGAACGACCAACAAGATGCCGGCCGATCGTTTGAAGAAGCCACGGAAGAGCTAGTACAAAAATTCCCCGATTATGAAAAAGCCATTAGAGCTTGGTATGGCCGCTGGCAAGAAACTATTTCTGGCCCCCTGCATGGCACAGTGAATATTCTAAAATCGATAAAAGATTCTGATAAATATAAACTATACGCATTAACTAATTGGTCAGCAGAAACTTTTCCTTGGGCGCTTGCTAACTTTGAGTTTCTTCATTGGTTTGAGGGCATTGTTGTTTCAGGTGTTGAGAAAACCCGCAAGCCGTATCCAGAATTCTATCAAATACTTTTTGATCGGTATAAAATCAATCCAGCGCAAGCTGTCTTTATTGACGACAATATCAAAAATGTGGAAGGCTCAAAGAAAATTGGTTTGCCTGTAATTCATTTTCAATCACCCGAGCAGCTTCGAGATGAACTTATAAAGTTGAACGTATTATAATGGACTTTATAATTGAGCCTGCTACCATTGCCGATGTGGCTGAGTTAGATAAACTGGTAAATTCTGCTTATCGCGGAGAAAGTTCAAAGCGCGGCTGGACAACCGAAGCCGATTTATTGGACGGCACTCGCACCGATGCCACAGCCATTCAGGATATTATTCAAACGCCCAACACCATTATTCTTAAATATGTTGAAAGTGAAACCCTGTTGGGCTGCGTAGAACTGAGGAAGATTGATGGAAAATTATACTTGGGAATGTTGAGCGTAAAGCCAAACTTTCAAAACAAAAGCATTGGGAATAAATTATTGAAGGCTGCCGAAGTGGAAGC
>JANXRR010000222.1 GCA_025356795.1 Bacteroidia bacterium | reverse complement strand
CTACCAACTTGAGAACCCGGTAATTGTGATGCTTTAGCCATTAGAGTTGTTAATTTAGGAACATCACCACCAAAGTTTGATTGTGCAAAAGCTGGATAGCTTAATTGCACTTCAAACAGATTTGGTCTTGCCCCATCGAATTGTAACGCTGATCGGAATTGATTGATATCAAAAGCCATTTATAAAATCTCCATTGATGCAACAACTGCGCCCACTGCACCGCTCGTTACCGCAAGCGATGTAAGGGCATTCTATGCGCTTGGTGTTGATCCCCAAACGGGAAATATTTATGTGGGCGATGCACTTAACTATGCTAGTGCAGGGGCTGTGTATATTTATAATCCGGATGGTACATTCAAAATTAAAATTGATGCAGGCATAGACCCCACCCAATTTATTTTCAGATAGAGAAGTAATAGTTATTTGGTTAATCGGCAATGAACAACATTAACTAGTAACTTATAACCCTATACTATGAGTACCCAAAAATTAAAAACAAAACCCCTTACGCCAATTACTGAACTCAGTGCAGAAGATTATTATTGGGCGAATGGCTATATTGTGTTTACTGAAAAGTATCATTTAAAGCGCGGCAGTTGCTGTAAAAGTGGCTGCCGCCATTGCCCGTTTAAAGAAGGTAACAAAGGTAGGTATTAAGCGTGCGTTACGATTACGTGAATTTAATACTACTTAAATTAACGTTACATGATATAACTTTGTTTATAGCAGGGAAGCAACGGTTACTTATGCTGATTCGAATTACATCCCATTGCCAAACCAAACTAATATTTATTAGTGACAATTATTTTGAAGGAAAATTGGGAATATATATTGGAAGTGGTTTAAGGGAAGAATGAAAAAGAATAAATGCCGGACAGTTTAAAATGAATTTAATTTCACATAACATATCAATTAAGAACCGATTTTAATTTGATTCTTAATCTGCTCTGCTATCTCTTCACTTGCGAGTATCGGAGATATTAATTTCTCCTTTATTTTATTCTCAAAGGATTCAATTTCTTTTTTTGAGATAAAATTATGTACAATTTGATCAATCAACCATTTAAGCTGTGAATGAAACCATGCTATGTCCTGCTCTTCTCTACAAGACTTCATGTAGCCATTCGCGCCAACATGCTCTTGATATTTTTCAGTTATAGCCCATATCTCTTTTAAGCCTGTATTTGTCAAGGCAGACGAGGTTAGTACAGTGGGCATCCATCCTGAAGTCGCTGGTTCAAAAAGATGCAGGGCTTGTTGGTATTCATTTTTTGCTCTTGCTGCTTGAGTAATGTTTTCGTTGTCGGCTTTAGTAATTACAATGGCATCAGCCATCTCCATTATCCCTTTCTTAATGCCTTGCAGTTTATCGCCCGCGCCCGCGAGCATGAGCAACAAAAAGAAATCTACCATTTGCCGCACTGTTGTTTCGCTTTGGCCCACGCCCACGGTTTCCACAATAATCACATCAAAGCCCGCTGCCTCGCACAATAGAATGGTTTCTTTGGTATGGTTGGCCACGCCACCTAATATAGGGCCGGCTGCCGTAGGGCGGATAAACGCGCGCGGGTTCTTGGCAAGGTTTTCCATACGTGTTTTATCACCCAAAATACTTCCCTTTGTTTTGCTGCTACTGGGGTCAATGGCCAGCACGGCAAGCTTCTTTCCAAGTGCCGTTATATATTTTCCAAACGCTTCAATGAAAGTACTTTTGCCAACACCGGGCGCACCCGTAATGCCTATGCGAATAGCATTTCCCGAAAAGGGCAAGATTTTTTCAATGAGTTGATTGGCCACTGCCCTATCTTCTTTCTTATTACTTTCAATAAGGGTAATTGCCTGGCCAAGCACAACCCGGTTTCCTGCAAGAAGACCCTCTGCAAGAGAAACCACACTTAATCTTTTTGAAGATTCAACCTTACTCCCCATAGATTATTCCATCAATTTTATAAATTTAGCTTAAATAAACCTTCGAGAATGCCGCCATGGCAAATGCTTGTGAAGGTTTTAAAACAAAATTACACGTAAATGAAAAATTTTTGGGTTCAAAGTGCTGCCATTACCGTGTTTGTGTTCTTTATGATGTGGGCTTTTTCTGGCCTTACCGATTTGAAATTGTTTAGTGCCTTTGATACCTTTTCCCAGGCCTTTTCAGATACAGAACTTACTGATTACGCATTTAATAAATTAAGGGAAGACCCTACTGTTGACGAGCGCTTTGTTCTTGTTAACATTGGCAATTTGCCTCGTGGTGGGGTAGCTCAAGAGATTCAAATCATTAACCAATACAAGCCGCGTATAATAGCTTACGATGCGCTGGTGAATTGTGAAGGAGGGCTTCGCGATTCAATTAATTGCCCCCAATTACTGGACACCTTGGGAAACTTAATGTTAAGTGACGCCATTAAAGCCTCAACAACTTTTATTTTGGGTGAAAAGCTTTTACAAACAGATTCATTGGCACACTTTGATTCAAACTTGGCAGATTCATTGGAACTACCTGATCCCGAATTTGGTGATTATGCGAAAAAAGGCTTTGTAACTTTGCCAACAGAGGCAACGCATCAAGAAGGGGTTAAAATAGGGAGAACAATTATTCCCCAAATGATGGTGAGGGGACAACGCGAACTTGCGTTTTCGGTTCAAATTGCAATGCAGTATGATTCAGTTAAGACTAACGAATTCTTAGCCAGGAACAGTGAGGAGGAAATAATAAACTTTAGAGGAAATATAGAAGTGCTGCAATTAAGAATTAACAGTTTGAAAAACTCAGAAGCTGGTTCAACTAATTTTGCAACTATGTTTTCCGTAATTGACTATGAAGATGTTCTAAACGGCAATTTTAATCCTGACCTTTTTAAAGATAAGATTGTAATGATGGGATTCTTAGGCTCATACGTTGGCGCTCCATCGTGGGAAGACAAATTTTATACACCCTTAAATAAAAAAATTGGTGGAAGGGCCAACCCCGATATGTTTGGGCTTGTAGTTCACGCCAATGCAGTTGCCATGATACTTAACCAAGATTATGTGAATGAACTTTCTGATCTTCAAAAATATTTGATCGCTTTTTTCGTTTGTTTCTTTACTGTAGCCCTATTTATTGTTGTTGACGAAAGGTTGCCCAGTTGGTATGATGCCCTTTCAGTGATTATACAGTTAGTGGAACTTGGATTGTTAATGTTAATAGTGCTGCAGGTGTTTGCCAATTACAGTTTAAAGCTGGATATCGATTTGGCACTGGCAGCAACCGCGTTAGTGGGTCCTTGCTATGATATCTTTAAATCATTGCAGAATGAGCTTACAAGACAGCTTGCAAAACGCAAGCGCTCAACATAGGCCTAAAATCATTTGGTCTAATTTTTGTATTTTTGTTCTAAACAATTCAATCACAAGATGAAAAAAAGAGGAATTTTAGTTGTAGTTGGCTTTCTTTCCCTTCAACTTAGTTATGCGCAGGAGTACCCTTTTCGGGTAATGGCGAATAAAGGAGCTAACGAAGTAAAGAGTTCAGGTGCAGTTCAACTGTTAAAAACAGGTGATCGTCTAAAAAAAGAGGATGAACTGAAGGTGTCAGAAAATTCTTATGTTGCGCTGGTTCACATAAGTGGCAAGCCAATAGAACTCAGAAAACCAGGCAATTACAAAGTAGAGGAGTTAGCGAGTAAGATGGGCCCAGGTGCCAGTGTTTTATCAAAGTACACAGATTTTATTTTGAGCAGTAACTCTGCAGAAGCCAAAAAAAATAGACTAAGTGCAACAGGAGCCGTGCACCGCGGGCTAGAAGATATAAAACTAATGTTGCCCGAGAATCAGAATTCTATTTATAGCGATACAATTTCAATCAATTGGGAAGCAAAAGGCACAGGGCCATTTATTGTTACCTTAAAAAATATGTTTGAC
>JANXRR010000020.1 GCA_025356795.1 Bacteroidia bacterium | reverse complement strand
GATTTTGAAACAGCCATCAATTGGCTAACCGATGCGGGATTGGTTATCAAAGTAAATCGGGTAGCAAAACCGGCCATGCCTTTAGCGGCCTATGGAGATTCGGATACGTTTAAACTCTACTTTTTAGATGTTGGTCTGCTTCATGCAATGGGAAATGTAGATCCACAAATCATATTAGAAAAGAATGCCATCTTAACGGAATACAAAGGAGCCGCTACAGAACAGTTTGTATGCCAGCAATTAATTATCAACCACGAGTTGTTTTACTGGACGGCAGATACTGCCACAGCCGAAGTAGATTTTTTGGTACAAACGCACAATGAAATTATCCCTATTGAGGTAAAGGCAGAAGAAAATCTTAAATCCAAAAGTTTAAAAGTATATGCTGAAAAGTATCGTCCTACCACAGTAATACGCACTTCCATGAATACTTTCCGAAAAGAAAGTTGGATGACAAACGTGCCGCTTTATGCGATAGGCTTTACTTGAGATGACATCACAAGCTCTCAAATCAAAATACCTGGTAATAAACTAAATTTTTATCGTCCGATTCCGAACGAGCCCTTGACCGTTGAAATAATAACGCTTAAATAGTGTCAACTTTTTAAGTGCGATTATCGTCTTACCAAAGATACTTATTACTTCAACCTCTAACTCTAACTACTTTGAAAAGAAGAGATTTTATTTATCTGTCGGGCTTGGGAGCTGCAGCTTCGCTAATGCCCGGCATACCCTTGATTGGAAACCCAATTGATCCAAGCCGAGCACTTGAGAAAGTGGATGTGGCTCTGAAAAAACAATTGGCAGATGTGGCCCTCAATGCTGCCCGAGCAAAAGGCGCAACTTACACAGATGTTCGCATAGGTCGCTACCTTAATCAGTTTGTAGTAACACGCGAAGACAAAGTTCAAAACATTGTTAACACTGAATCCTATGGAATGGGCATCCGAGTAGTTGCCAATGGTGGCTGGGGTTTTGCAGCTACCGATAAATTGGATAAAGATAGTATTGCGAAATCGGCTGAGTTAGCGGTTGCTATTGCTAAAGAAAACTCACGATTACTTTATGAACCCGTTCGCCTTGCCCCTCAAAAAGGATATGGCGAAGTGAGTTGGAAGGCTCCTATTGAAAAAAATTCCTTCGAAGTTCCCATTAAGGAGAAAGTTGATTTGCTTTTGGGTGTGAATGATGCCGCCATGAAAGCAGGTTCGGATTACATCAATTCAATTTTGTTTATGGTGAATGAGCAAAAATATTTCGCCTCTACCGATGGTTCATACATAGATCAAGATATTCACCGCATTTGGCCCGCATTTTTTGCGACTAAGATAGATAAGGCAACAGGAAAATTTGAAACAAGAAATTCGTTGAGCGCACCGATGGGCATGGGGTATGAATACTTGTATGCTCGGCCACAAGATAAAATTGCGGGAGTTACAACCCTGTACAAAGGTCGCTACGACATGCAGGAAGATGCAAAAGCTGCCGGAGCGCAAGCGGGTGAAAAGTTGAAAGCTAAATCTGTTGAACCAGGCAAGTATGATTTGATTTTAGATCCTTCCCATTTGTGGCTCACCATACATGAATCTACTGGGCATCCCACTGAATTAGATCGTGTGCTTGGTTATGAAGCAAACTTTGCAGGCACTAGTTTCTTAACACTCGATAAGTGGGAATCAAAAAAATTTAATTATGGAAGTAAACTCGTTAACATAGTCGCAGATAAAACTCAAGTTGGTTCGCTGGGTGCTGTAGGTTATGACGATGAGGGAGTAGGTTGTGGACAATGGGATATTGTAAAAGAAGGGATTTTGGTAAACTATCAAACCATTCGCGACCAAGCACACATGCTCGGCCTTACCGCTTCGCAAGGATGCTGCTATGCCGACAATTGGAGCAGTGTACAATTTCAACGCATGCCAAATATTTCGTTACAACCAGCCAAAGAAAAGAAAAGTGTGGAAGACCTTATTAAAGGTGTGGAGAAAGGCATTTATATTATAGGTGATGGATCATTCTCTATCGATCAGCAACGGTATAATTTTCAGTTTGGCGGCCAATTATATTACGAAATTAAAAATGGGAAAATTGTAGGTATGCTACGCGATGTGGCCTATCAAGCCAACACTCAAGAATTTTGGAACTCATGCACAGGTATCGCTGATCAAAGCGACTATCGTTTGGGTGGATCATTCTTTGATGGAAAAGGGCAGCCAGCACAAAGCAGTGCTGTATCTCACGGATCATCAACAGCCCGTTTTAATGGAGTCAATGTAATTAACACAGCAAGAAATATATAATCGTTATCGGTTAGCCGCAATGGTTATTTTCAAAATAACCCACACGAAAAAAACTAATAACTACAAACGAACAAACAAATTATGCCATTACTTACAAAAGACGAAGCTAGAACTTTATTGAAGAAAGTACTGAGCTATTCAAAAGCAGACGAATGCGAAGTAAACATTAACGGAACCGATAGTGGTAACATTCGCTATGCACGCAATTCCGTTTCTACAAGTGGTAAAATAAGCCAAACCCAATTAGTGGTATCTTCTGCTTACGGGAAGAAAAGTGGTGTTGCTACTATCAACGAATTTGATGATGCCTCCTTAGAAAAAGTTGTGCGAAGGTCGGAAGAACTCGCCATGCTTGCACCTGAAAACCCTGAGTACGTATCCTTTCTGGGGCCACAAGCATATGCCGAACCAATTACTTTTGTTCCCTCTACAGCGGCTATTACTCCTAAGTTAAGATCTGACTTGGTGGCTGCAAGTATACAAGTGGCCAAAGATGCCAAGGCAGTGGCTGCAGGTTTTTTAGAAGACAATACTGGTTATGCGGCCATGATGAATTCAAAAGGATTGTTTGCTTACAACACATCTACCAACACCAGTTTTTCTATCACCGTAAGAACAGAAGATGGAAAGGGTTCTGGG
>JANXRR010000143.1 GCA_025356795.1 Bacteroidia bacterium | reverse complement strand
TAACTGGCGCGCAGTTTGTCGATTTGCATTCATTAAGTCAACTTAACAAGGAAAAGTCTTTTTCCATCATAGAAGCACTTATTGCTGAGAAAAAAAAGGCGATCTGTCCGGCTTTAGATGCCAGGCTTGCAATTGCCAACGATGCTTCTAAAAAGTTAAAAGGATTACAACGATTGGATGATTTTCTTTTTGAAGAGAAGGGCTCGCGCGATTTGCATGTAGGCTGGCCATTTGTGAAAGGGAAGTTTACCGATGGAACCTGTGTAAGATGCCCCTTGCTTTTTTTTCCTGTAGAATTAGTTGTTCAAAATAACCAATGGATAATTAGACCGAGAATTGAAGCTGAAATCACATTTAATAAATCGTTGCTTTTGGCTTATTCGTTTTATAACCATGTTAAATTGAGTGAATCGTTGCTAGAAGAAAATTTTGATTCGGTTGATCGTGATAGCACCGTATTTAGAACAGAACTTTACAAGCTGATGCAAGAAGCTTCAATTGAAATTAATTTCAATCCTGATAATTTTCGAGACGAACTTATTGCATTTGATTCTTACAAAAAAAATGTATTTGAAGAACACTTTGAAAGTGGCGAGTTGAAACTTTTTCCGGAAGCAGTACTTGGAATTTTTCCGCAAGCGAGCTCTTATCTTGTTCCTGATTATCAGACCTTATTGGAAGGTGAAGAGGTTCATGATCTTGAAGAATTTTTTTTGAAGCGATCCATTGAAAGAAAGCCTGGCATACAAGCAAATTTTATCAATCAAGTAAAAGAAGAAAAAGTGTATCCTGCTTTTCCTATGGATGTTTGGCAAGAGAACGCACTGAAGGCAGTTAAGCTAGGTAATTCAATTGTTGTTCAAGGGCCACCCGGTACCGGTAAATCGCACCTGATTTGTAATTTAATAAGCGATGCAATTGCCAACCGGCAGCGAGTATTAGTGGTATGTCAAAAACGAGCAGCCCTCGATGTTGTTTATAATCGCTTGAAGGAAAAGAGCCTCGAATCTTTTCTTGCATTGGTGCATGATTTTAAAGAAGACCGGAAAGAAATATATAATAAAATAGCCAACCAGATTGGTCATGTGGATGAATACAAACAAAAAAATAGCAGCCTTGATGCGATTCAATTGGAAAGGAGATTTTATATCATCAGTCGAAAGATAGATACTATTACTGACGAACTAGAGGAATTTAGAACCGCATTATTTGATTCTTCAAATACAGGGGTTACTATACAGGAGTTATATCTTCAAGCTAGTTTTCAAAAGCCCTGTATCAATCTTAAACAAGAGTTTTCATTGCACAGATTAGATGAGCAAGATGCTTTTCTAAGTCGCCTTAAAACACATTGTTATTACGCCCAATTATTTTTAAATGATTCTTATGAGTGGAATGATCGTAAATCATTTAGTAGATTAACTCAACATGATTATGAGATAGTCAAAGAATACCTTTTCGAAATTCCGGTTTATATAGAAACAATTGAAAACAATTTAAAAGCCGCTATAAATACCGAAATAAATTGGGGAGAGATTATTGACTTCGCTAGCTATCGCGCACAAGTAGAAGAATTGGTAGAGCTAGTGAATTCTGAAAAATATTATTCTCTTTTTAAGAATATAGTTAATGAACCCGAAGAAGAGACCAATGCTTTGTGGCTTTCAAACATTGAGCGCTTGGTCGTTGAATGCTATGGTCAAGAAGGCCCCGAGATATCAATAGAAACTGCTAAACTCGGATATTTTCAAGGAGTTTTGTATAAGTGCATGAATGCAAGGCGAAGTGTCTTTGGCCTTGTTAGATGGGAGTTATTTTCAAAAGATAAAACATTGCTCGCTCGCACGTTGGTTGCTAACCAATTGAAAAACGATAAAGCAGGACTGTTGCAATTGGAGAATAAACTCGACAGGCGCCTTAACCTAGAACATAATTTTTCTAAAGTAAAAGCTAAGCTTTGGCTAAATTCAATTCCAGTCAGTTATTCCCTCTCAGAAATAGTTCACTGGTTTCAGTTGCAACAACGAATTATTCGTGCTAAAAATATTTTTATCTCTATTAGAGGTCTTATCAATCATATTCATCCTGTCCACCTTACGTTTCAAGAATTCACATTTAGGATAAGTAATCTTTTTGATACAGCCGATAAGTTAGTCGTCAAGAAAACTATTTGGTCTACATACTTTACTGAAAATCAAATTAAACTCTTTTCTGATTCAACGAACCCCGATCCTATTGAAAAGGTTCTTCGCAAAGATTTTAGTAATTTGATAGCATTTGACTCGCATCAAGAAACGCTAACACGACAAGAAATAACACTTATTGAAAAACTTTTCGCTAAGGAAAAGCAGTGGAATTACGAACTATTAAAAGCGCTGTATTTAAATAGCATAGGTCTTTCGTGGATTGAACATTTGGAAACTAAATATCCAATATTAACTATTGTTTCATCTGGAAAAATAAATTTGTTAGAAGATGAGTTGAAAGAATCCATTAAGGAGAAATTAAAAATTAGCAATGAAATACTTTTACTGCGTGCTCGCGAAAACGTGGTAGACGATCTTGAATTTAATCGATTAAACAATAGGGTCACCTACCGGGATTTATTACACCAAGTTTCTAAGAAAAAAAAGATCTGGCCAGTACGAAAATTAGTTCAGCATCACGCTACAGAGTTATTTCAATTGATGCCATGCTGGTTGGCTTCTCCTGAAACTGTGTCGGCTATTTTTTCTATGGAAGAGATATTTGATCTTGTCATCTTTGATGAAGCTTCTCAATGTTTTGTAGAACGAGGTATACCGGCAATGTATCGCGGAAAGCAAATAATAATTGCAGGAGATGATCAACAACTTCGCCCCTCAGATTTGTATCAATCGCGTTGGCAAGGAGATGATGATGATGATCATCCTGATCTTGAAATAGATTCATTATTAGATGTGAGCAAGCGTTATTTACTGCAGACTAATTTAAGGCATCACTATAGAAGCCAGTCAATAGCTTTGATCGATTTCTCGAATCAGTATTTCTACAAAGGAAAACTCAAGCTTTTGCCTGACCGTGAGGTTGCTAATAATACTATTGCACCCATCGATTACCAGAAGGTAGAAGGGAGCTGGAAAGATCAAACCAATGAAGTTGAAGCCATTCATGTAGCATCACTGATCTTTTCGCTTTTAACTAAAAACCCTCAACAATCAATTGGAGTAATTACGTTTAACGCACCTCAACAAACTTTAATTCAAGATGTACTTGAGTCTAAGATTAAGGAAGAGTATCTGTCGATTGATTCAATTTTTATTAAGAATATTGAGAACGTTCAAGGTGATGAGCGTGATGTTATCATTTTCTCTATAGGGTATGCTCCCGATGAGAATGGAAAGATGAATATGCAATTTGGGAGCCTTAACCAACGTGGTGGCGAGAATAGACTTAACGTTGCCGTAACTCGTGCAAAAACAAGAATTATTATTGTGGCCAGTATTTTCCCTGAACAACTTCATGTGGAAGATACTATTAATGATGGCCCTAAACTCTTAAAGGCCTATCTCAGCTATGCATTGAAAGTTTCAAGCGGATTACCTTATCAGATACCGCCAGTTAACACGTTAGTTAGTAGCCAATCATTGATTAAAGTGGTAAGAGAATGGTCTGAGCAATATTTTCCTTCGGCAATTTCACAAATCAATCCCATTCCTGCTGCTGATATCACAATTGAAAAGGATAAGAAGTTAGAGGGTCTTTTATTTACAGATGATGAATCGTACAAAATAAGTCTTTCTGCGAAAGATAGACATGCACTACTTCCTGCAAC
This sequence comes from Bacteroidia bacterium, assembly GCA_025356795.1. Lineage (GTDB taxonomy): Bacteria > Bacteroidota > Bacteroidia > Cytophagales > Cyclobacteriaceae > ELB16-189. The sequence continues at coordinate 343 of JANXRR010000143.1, read as the reverse complement.
CATAGAGAAAAAAAATTGGCGCATGCTTAACCTTTATAGCCGAAACTATTGGCAGGATTCGAACAGATTTTTTAATGAATTAGCGAAGTTCATTTCTCGTGAGTAAAATATTATCCTGAGAAAATTTACCACTCCACTTTTGATAGAGGTTTTTTAGGGGTTACTTCTTTCCGAGGTATTTCAATTTTTAAAGAAGCTATTAGCGAAGTTATTTTTGTAAAGGTTGTCTGCTTGTGTTTGTCCCATAACTTTTGCCAGCCAGCAGCATCTTTTTCTTCAAGGGGCTTGGTTTTTCCAGTTTTTAATAACTTGTAATTTCTGTCTTCTTTATAATAATGATAAA